>DATMKO010000277.1:0-5132 GCA_035571175.1 Steroidobacteraceae bacterium
AGTTTGGAGGAGCCCAAGGTATCGAACACCAACAGGCTGTGATGGGCGGCGATCGCGCGGCCCGATTCGCTCACTATCATCGGATGCGGGACGTCGCGCGCATCGCATACGCTCTTGATGCGATATACCACGTCGCTCGCATATTCATTGAGCGTGTAGTTCATCGACGACTCGTAGTTTGTGCCGCTGCCGTCATAGTCGACGCCCAGGCCGCCGCCGATGTCGATGTACTGCAGGCCGGCGCCCATGATCTTGAGTTCTGCATACACGTGCGCCAGCTCGTTGATGGCGTCCTTCACCCGCCGGATGTCCTGCAGCTGGCTGCCCGGATGGCAGTGCACGAGCTGCAGGCAATCGAGCATGTTGCGCTCCTTCAAGAGCGCATACAGATCGAGAATCTCGCTGATGAACAGCCCGAATTTGGACTTCTCGCCGGCCGATTCGCGCCATTTTCCGGCGCCCTCGCTGGCGAGCTTCACGCGCACGCCGATCTTGGGGCGCACACCGTACTTTTCCGCGTGTTTGAGAATCAGGTGGATTTCTTCGTAGTTCTCGACCACCGGAATGATGTTGCGGCCCAGTTTGGTGGCGATGATGACCGCTTCGATGTAGCTGTCGTCCTTGAAGCCGTTGCACACCACCAAACGATCGGGCGCATTCTCGGTAATCGACATGACCGCGAGCAATTCCGGTTTGGATCCGACCTCGAGCCCGAAGCCAAATTCCTTGCCGTAGCGATAGACCTCTTCCACCACCAAGCGCTGCTGGTTGACCTTGATGGGAAACACCGCGGCATAGCGGTTCTTGTAGTCGTTTTCCGCAATCGTGGTGGCGAAGGCGTCCGCAAGATGGCGCAGGCGATGCGCCAGAATATCGGAGAAGCGAATCACCACGGGCGTATGCAGGTCGCGTGCCTTTAGTCCCTGAACAACGTCGTATAGATCGATTTCGCGGCTCGGGTCTTGGTTGGGGCGGATGACTACGTGGCCCGCGGCGTTGATCGAGAAGTATCCCTTGCCCCAGGCCTCGACCTGGTACAAGTCCAGCGATTCGCCGATCTTCCAAGCATGGTTGAGCGGTAGTAATTTTGCGGGCGTGTTCAAGGCGCGCACGATAACAAATTGGCGCTGCAAGTAAATGACGTAGAGCGCAAAACTTGGCGCCGAAACCTTTGGATGTTGGGGTCGCGGCCGGGGCGTCGCCCCTCAAGCGCCGCGGGCGACCGGTCGACTCGGATCCCGGATCCACTCGCTCCAAGATCCGGCGTACAGCTTGGCGCCGCGGAGACCCGCGACCTCCAGGCTGAGCAGATTGTGGCAGGCGGTGACGCCGGATCCGCACATCGCCGCGACAGCGCGCGGCTCCCTTCCGGCAAGGCGCTGCTGCCAGATGCGGCGCAGCTCGGCTGCCGGCAGAAACCGGCCTTCGGGCCCGAGATTCGACGTAAACGGATGGTTCACGGCGCCGGCGATGTGTCCGGCCACCGAATCGATGGGTTCGATGACGCCGGCGTAGCGCTCGGCGGCGCGCGCGTCCACCAATAGACGCCGCGGGTCGCGCAGCAGCGCTGCGACCTCCGCGCTGTCGACCACAGCCGCGGCGTCGACGTGCGGGGAGAAGCGGCTGCGGTTTGCCGTCGGGAGCGCGATTTCCTCGCCCGCTGCCGTTGCGCCCCCCGCAGCGACCCAAGCCTTAAGTCCGCCGTCGAGAACAGCCGCGGACGGAAGCCCCGCCCATCGCAACATCCACCACAATCGGGCGGCGAAGGATCCGTTGTTCTCATCGTAGGCGACGACCTGGGTGTGATTGCCGATACCCAGCTTGTCCAGCGTGGCGGCAAAAACCTGCGGGGTGGGAAGCGGGTGGCGGCCGGAGCTTAAACTCACCGGTGCCGACAAATCCTTATTCAGATCCGCATAGCGCGCTCCGGGTATGTGGCCGCGCAGGTACGCCCGGCGGCCGGCCTCCGGGTCCTGAAGATCGAACCTGCAGTCGATCACCGCGACGCCGGCGTCGCCTATTATTTCCCGCAGCGAGGCTGCATCGATCAAGGTCTGAAATGCCACGAAGCGAAGCTTAACGCGATGCGCGTGAACCGCGAAGGGAATCCCCATCCCCTGGGACGGCGAGGATGTCAACCGTTACAATCGCGCCATGGCAATCACCTTTTACTGGGGCAGCGGCAGCCCGTTTTCGTGGCGCGTCCACTTGGCGCTCGAGCACAAGGGGCTGCAATACGAATCGCAGCTGCTGCACTTCGACAAGCAAGAGCATCAATCGCCGCAGATGCTGAAAATGAATCCGCGCGGCCGGGTTCCGGTATTGAAGGACGGCGACTACGTGGTGTTCGAGTCGGTGGCCATTCTGTACTACCTCGACCTGAAATATCCGCAGCCGCCGATATTTGGTTCGAGCCCCGAGGAGGCCGGCGTCATCATGCGGGTGATTTGCGAGTTTCAGTCTTATACCGAGCCTTTGGTACAGAAGATCATCAGCGCGATATTTGCCGATCAGGTCGCCGCCGATAGCGATAATCTGACCGATGCCATGCACATCGTCGGACGTGAAGCGCGAACGATCGAAGGCCGCTTGAGCAAAGAGCAATGGATCGTCGGGGAGAAGTACTCCGCTATCGACATGGTGATCTTCCCGTGGCTACAGCTGCTGCGGCGTGCGTTGAATCGCAGCGCCGCTGCGGAGCTGGGCGCGCGCTTTCTGCCCATGGAGCGCAATTACCCGGCGCTCGCGCGCTGGATTCAACGCATCGAATCGCTTCCCGGGTATGAGCGCACATACCCGCCTCACTGGCGCGAAACCGCCGCCAGCAGTTAGGCTAGGGTTCGGCGCCGCGCCGGCCGCCGGCATTTATTCAACCAAGGAACGCATGATGGGAAAAACGAATACGGCAGAAAAATTATGAATAAGCACGAAGTGCATGTGAAGTTTCCCGGCAAGATCGTCATGGTTGGCTTCGGCAGCATCGGACAGGGAATCTTGCCGCTGATCTTGCGTCACATCGGCACTTCGTCGGATCGCATCACGATTGTGACGGCCGAAGAAAGCGGCAGTACGGAAGCCCAAGAATTTGGCGTGAAATTCACCAATTCCGCGCTGACGCGCGAGAATTACCGGCGCATCCTTGAGCCGCTGCTCGATGCCGGCGATTTTTTGCTGAATTTGTCGGTCGACGTGTCAAGCGTCGCGCTCATGCAGCTGGCGCGCGAACGCGGTGCGCTGTATCTCGACACCTGCATAGAGCCCTGGGCCGGGGGATATACCGACCCGGCGATGCCGGTGGCGGCGCGTAGCAACTACACCATGCGCTTGCAGGCACTGCGGCTGCGCGGCGAGGCGAAGAAAGCGCCAACCGCCGTGCTGACGCATGGCGCCAATCCCGGTTTGGTGTCCCACTTCGTCAAGCAGGCCTTGCTTAATATCGCCAAGGATACGGGTCTCAAAACCGACATCCCCTCGGCCCGCGCCGGCTGGGCCAAGCTCGCCCAGACACTCGGCATCAAGGTCATGCACGTCGCGGAACGCGACACGCAGGTTGCCAATGTGCCAAAGATGCCCAATGAATTCGTGAATACCTGGTCCGTCGATGGCTTCGTCAGCGAAGGGGCGCAGCCCGCGGAACTCGGCTGGGGCACGCATGAGAAACATTTTCCGGCCGATGGCGGCCGGCACAAAGACGGCTCCGGCTGCGCCATTTATTTGAATCGGCCGGGGGCAAGTACTCGAGTTCGCACCTGGACACCTAAGGCCGGGCATTTCCATGGATTTCTTATCACTCATTCCGAAGCAATATCGCTGGCGGACTACTACACCGTCATGGAAGGCGTGCAAGTCGCTTATCGACCCACAAGCCATTACGCCTACCACCCCAGCGACGGCGCGGTACTGTCCGTGCACGAATTCGCCGGCCGCAACTGGCAACTGCAGGATCGCAAACGCATCATGATGAGCGAGATCACGGAGGGAATCGATGAGCTCGGCGTGCTGCTCGCGGGTCACGCAAAGAACGCCTATTGGTACGGATCGCAATTATCCATCGCCGAGGCGCGCCGCCTCGCGCCATACAACAGTGCCACCAGCCTGCAAGTCACCGCGGCCGCACTGGCCGGCATGATATGGGCCATGGAGAACCCGCAGCGCGGCATCGTGGAGCCTGACGACATGGACTTTCAAAGGCCGCTCGAGATCTGCAGACCCTACCTTGGGACCGTCGTAGGAAAGTACACGGATTGGACACCTCTGCATCAACGCGGGGAGCTGTTCGCCGAGGACCTGGATGCCTCGGATCCTTGGCAGTTCAAGAACATCCGAGTTGTTTGAGGCGGGGCGCGCAGCCGGGGCCGCTGGGGCCGCCGAGGCGCGGGCGGCGTCGGGGCGCCTAGCTTCGGGCGGTCCTCGTGTAACTGATGGCGACCACTGTCAGGGTGGCCGCTCCGCCCGGCAAGTCCAGGGTGATTTCATCGTCGAGATGACGGCCTAACAGGCTCCGTCCGAGGGGCGAGTCCATACTGATGTAGTCCTCGGCCATATCGAATTCGTCGGGTCCGACGATGCGATACCAGCGAAGTTGGCCGCCGATGCTCTCCAGGCGCACCCAAGCGCCGAAGTACACCCGGTTGAGGTCGCGCCGGCCCAAATCCGCGGCAGGATCGATGATCGCCATCCCTTCGAGCCGCTTACGCAAGAAACGCACGCGCCGATCGATCTCATGCAGGCGCTTTTTGCCGTAGGTGTACTCGGCGTTCTCGGATCGATCGCCTTGCGCTGCGGCTTCGGCAACGGCCTGGGTGACCCGCGGGCGTTCTTCGTGCCACAGCTGGTCCAGCTCATCTTTGAGCCGCCTCGCCCCCTCAGGGGTGATGTATTTGGAACCGGGCGGCGTGGGGGGGCGGTATCTTGACACGGTGCAATATTCTCAAGGGACGTTCCAGGACGTGAAATGGTTCTAGAGCAGCGCCAACCGACTGAGCGGTTGTTCACAGATTGCAGGGGCTGCGAACCATAAGCTCTGTACCCATGAGCGCTAAATACTACACCCACTTTATCGCGCATTCGGAAGACGCCATCGAGTACAACGAGTATCGCGGTGTCGTCGAATTGCTGGGCCAATCCGGCAG
>DATMKO010000278.1:0-2967 GCA_035571175.1 Steroidobacteraceae bacterium
GGCTTGCCGCTTCCTCGCAGCCGTGATCGCGGATCTAGAGAAGCCGGAATAACGCGGGAGATACCCATGTACCAAGGTTCACCGGAACAACACCGCAGCCTGGTTTCGACGATCACGCGCAGCGCCGGACGTCCGCCCAAAGCGCTGCGGGATCTGGATTGGCGCGGATTTCTGCGCGCTTACTTCGCCAACGTCGATGCAAGGGACCTCGCCGATCGCGACCCGAAGGAGCTCGCCGGCGCAGCCTTCTCGCACCTCGAGTTTGCGATGCGGCGGCGCAGGACTGCACTGGTGCGGGTATTCAATCCGACCTTGCGCGAACACGGATTCGTCTCGCCGCACACCATCATCGACGTGGTCAACGATGACATGCCCTTTCTGGTGGATTCGATCAACCTCGCCTTGACCGAGCGCGCGCTAACTTTGCATTTTTTGGCGCATCCAATCTTCGCCGTGGCGCGCGACAGCACCGGCACTTTACGTGCCTTGCATAGACGCACGGAGCCGTCTGCGGGTGCCAAGCAGCGTCTCGAATCCTTTCAACACCTCGAAGTGGACCGGATCGTCGATCCGGCGGCGCTGAAATCCCTGGCCGCGCAGATCGAACGCAGCATGCGCGATGTGCGCGTGGCGTGCGCCGACTGGGGACCCATGCAGAACGCCGCCCGCAGCGCGGCCACCGACCTGAGCGCGATGAGCGCGCGTTTCGACCCTACCGACCTGAGCGAGACCTGTGCCCTGCTCGCGTGGATGGAAAATCGCCATTTCACTTTCCTGGGCTACCGTGAGTATCGTTTGCGGGGCCGTAAAGGCCGCGAAGTACTGCAGCCGATCGAGGCGACCGGCCTCGGCATTCTGCGGCCGCGCCACAAGCCGCCTGAAAACACGAATCGCACGCTGCCGGCCGACATCCGGCGCGAAAGCCGCTCGCGCAGCCTGAGTCTGGTCACCAAGTCCAATTTGCTCTCCACCGTGCACCGATCCGGATATCTCGACTATGTCGGCATCAAGAATTTCGATGCCAAGGGCGTGCTGATCGGCGAACGGCGTTTCTTGGGTTTATGGACCTCCGCGGCCTACAACAGCAATCCACGCGACATCCCGATGCTGCGGCAGAAAGTCGCGCAGGTGGCGCAGCATTTCTCGCTGGCGCCCGACAGTCACGACGGCAAGGCGCTGCAGCACATCCTCGAAACATTTCCCCGCGATGAATTGTTCCAGGCCAGCGTTGCCGAACTGAACCGCATCGCGACCGGCATATTCGGCCTGCAGGACCGGCCGCGGGTGCGCGTGCTGTTGCGCCGCGACCCATTTCGCCGGTTTTATTCCTGCCTGGTGTTCGTGCCGCGCGAAAAATACAACACTCAGGTCCGCCAGCGCATCGAACGGGTGATCCGCGAATCGTTTTCCGCGATGAGCATGGAATCCCAGGTACAGATCGCCGAATCCAACCTGGCGCGCATCCATATCGTGGCCCGTACCGCGCCGAGCGACGCGATCCGCGTGGATGTCGACGCGCTGGAACGGCGCGTCGCCGCCGCCGTGCGCTCGTGGCTGGATGCCTTCAGGGCTTCCCTGCTGCAGCGTTTCGACGAAGCCTACGCGCTGCAGTTGTTCGACAAGTATGCGCAGGCGTTTCCCGCCGCCTACACGGAAGATTTTCAAGCCGACGCCGCCGCTCTCGATGTCTCCTTCCTCGAGGCGGTGGAGAAGGAGCCGGCGCGCCTGCATCTCGACATCTACAGGCCGGATGCGCGCCGCAAAGAAAAAATCTTCCTGAAGATTTTCCGTGACCAGGACGCGATCCCGATCTCAGACCTCTTGCCGATGCTCGAGAACATGGGTCTGAAGGTAATCGCCGAGCGGCCCTACGAAATCGAACTTCCCGCACAGAAACGCGCCTGGATTCAAGATCTGGAACTCGTCATGCTGGCGCCCGCGGCGATTGCATTGGACGCGCTCGACCGCGAGATCAAAAGCGCCTTCACCGCCGTGTGGAACGGCCGCATGGACAGCGACAGTTTGAACCAGCTGACGCTGTCGGCCGGCATCCCCTGGCGCATGGTCACCGTGCTGCGCGTCTATTGCCGCTTTCTGCTGCAAACCGGCCTGCCCTTCAGTCAGGGCTACATCGCGCAAGTGCTGCAGAACAATGCAGCCATTGCCAGATTGTTCGCGGATCTTTTCAGCGCGCGATTTGATCCGCGCCTCAAGCCGGCGGAGCGGCAGAAATCTCTGGCGCGCTTGGGCCGCGACATTCTGGCCGCGCTGGAGGAGGTGACGCGCTCCGACGAGGACCGTATTCTGCGTGCCTTGTGGAATGCGCTGTCCGCCACGGTGCGCACCAACGCCTATCAAACCGACGCCTCGGGTCAACTCAAGGAGTATCTATCCTTCAAGCTCGAAAGCCAGCAACTGCGCGAATTGCCGCTGCCGAAACCGCTGTTCGAGATCTTCGTGTTCTCGCCGCGCATGGAAGGCGTGCATCTGCGCATGGGGTACGTCGCCCGTGGCGGCATCCGCTGGTCGGACCGGCGCGAGGATTTTCGCACCGAAGTGCTGGGACTGATGAAAGCGCAGCAGGTGAAGAACACGGTCATCGTCCCGGTGGGCGCGAAGGGCGGATTCATAGTCAGACGCATGCCGCTAGAGCGCGAGGCGCAGCAAGCCGAAGTGATCGCTTGCTATCAAACGCTGATCCGCGGAATGCTCGATATCACCGACAATATCGTCGCCGACAAAATCACGCCGCCGCCCATGGTGATCCGCCATGACCGCGATGATCCGTATCTGGTGGTGGCGGCGGACAAGGGCACAGCCACTTTCTCGGATATTGCCAATGCCATTTCCCACGAATACGGCTTCTGGCTGGGCGACGCGTTTGCCTCCGGCGGTTCGGCCGGCTACGACCACAAGAAGATGGCGATCACAGCGCGCGGCGCGTGGGAATGCGTGAAGCGGCATTTC
>DATMKO010000279.1:0-5283 GCA_035571175.1 Steroidobacteraceae bacterium
CCGACGTAGGTAGGCGAGAGACCGACTTCCAGGACGCCGGCATGGACTCTCACGAATCGGATCAAGCCCAGATCCAGGATTTTGAGGCTCGGTATCTCCGGATCCTCCACTTCCGCAAGCGCCTGCCATGCCAGCGCGACCCGATCTTCGCGTGCGGGCGGACTTCTATGGTTGAGGGCGTGTGTGTTCACCAGCGGGCACCAGGATGGGCTCTTTGCAGATACTGCATCTCAGCGAGGATGTAACCCAAATGCTCGCTGTGCTGGCCGCGCTTGCCATGCCATGAATGCGCGCGATCGCTCGGACGCTTGAGGGTCGCTTGCGCGAGCAGCTCATCCAGCCGCAAAGTCCACGCCGTGTGCATCTCCGCAAGGCGGGGCGCCACACCGCAATCCGCCATGGCGCAGTCCAAGTCATCCTCAGCAAACAATTCCACGGTAAAGGGCCAAAGACGTTCGAGAGCGGCTTGCGCAAGCGCGTGGCTCTTCTGGGTCCCATCCCCCAGGCGCACGAGCCAGCTGCCGCTGTAGCGCAGGTGGTAGCGCGTTTCCTTCACCGACTTGGCGGCAATCGCGGCCAGGCGCTCATCGGTGGACGCGGCCATTCGCTCGTACAGTTCCAGCTGGAACGCATCGATCAGCAGCTGGCGAACAATGGTTTGGCCGAAGTCGCCATTCGGCTGCTCTGCCAGTACCGGATTCAAGTACTCGCCCTGCTCGCGCAGGTACGCGATGTCATCCTCGCTGCGCCCGCAGCCTTCGATTTCACCGGCGTAGGACAACAACAGCCGGGCCTGACCGATCAGGTCAAGCGCAATGTTCGCCAGCCCTAAATCCTCTTCGAGCGCGGGAGCATGGCCGACCCATTCACCGAGGCGCTGCCCGAGCACCAAGCTCAAGTCCCCGAGGCGCAGCACATAGCGGAATAACGCCTTGCTGTCGAGCGCGGCCGCGCTCATAAGGTTTTGACCTCATCCGGAATGTCGTAAAAGGTGGGGTGACGATAGATCTTGTCGCGCGCCGGTTCGAACAAGGATTCCGTCTCGCCGGGATCGGAAGCAGTGATGGCCTTGGACGGTACCACCCAGATACTGACGCCTTCCTGCCGGCGCGTGTACAGATCGCGGGCGTGCTCGATCGCCATGCGCTCGTCTGCGGCGTGCAAACTGCCGACATGCTTGTGATCGAGACCGCCGCGCGCGCGGACGAAAACTTCGTACAAGGGCCAGTGGCGACTGTCGTCCATTTTTGCTCCTCAGGCGTTAGGCCGCCTGACGCGCCGCGCGCAAGCGCTGCTTTTCGGCATGGGCGCTTGCGGCATCGCGAACCCAAGCGCCCGCGGCGTGAGCGGCGCGGCGCGCAGCAAGCCGCTCCGCATTGCAGGGTCCGTTGCCTTTCAGCACCTGCTCGAACTCATTCCAATCGATCGGTCCGAATTCGTGGCGCTGCCGCGTCTCGTTCCAGCGCAGCAGTGGATCGGGCAGAGTGAGGCCCAGAAACTTCGCCTGGGGTACGGTGAAATCGACGAATTTCTGTCGCAGTTCATCATTGGAGATGCGCTTGATCTTCCAACGCTGCGATTCTCCGCTGTGTGTCGAACTTGCGTCGGGCGGCCCGAACATCATGAGTGCCGGCCACCACCACCGATTCAGGGCATCCTGCGCCATTGCCTTTTGCTCGGCTGTGCCGCGCGCGAGGTGCAGCATCAGGTCAAAGCCCTGCCGCTGGTGGAAGCTTTCCTCGCGGCAGATACGCACCATGGCGCGAGCATAGGGACCGTAGGAGCAGCGGCACAGCGGAATTTGATTCATGATGGCAGCGCCGTCGACCAGCCAGCCGATTGCCCCGACATCAGCCCAAGTGGTCGTCGGATAGTTGAAGATGCTGGAATACTTGGCCTTGCCGGACAACAACTGATCGATCAGTTGATCGCGGCTGACGCCCAATGTCTCGGCCGCGCTGTAGAGATAAGCGCCATGACCCGCCTCGTCTTGGACTTTGGCGATCAGAATTGCCTTGCGCCGCAGCGTCGGGGCCCGGGTGATCCAGTTGCCCTCAGGAAGCATGCCCACGATTTCCGAATGCGCGTGCTGGGAGATCTGACGAATCAGCATGCTGCGATAGCGCGCAGGCATCCATTCCTTCGGCTCGATCTTTTGTTCCGCGTCGACGCGCGCGAGAAAATGCTGCTCCAGCACACCCGGGTCGGCCGTCGCGGGCGAATCCGCGCCACGCACGTCGAGTTCTTGCGTATACATTTGAGGACCCCCGGGGAGCGGTAAACCTGCTGGTCATTCTGATACGGAAAATCTCATAAATCAATAATTCGTGTGTCACGATGGGCCACGCATTACAATGCCCGCGAAATGGCCCGCAACGCATCTGCCGCCTGCCGTGAACTCGTCGCCCGCTTTCGCCGCCAGCGGCCGCTGCGCGCCGGCTCGCTCATCGTCACGATCTTTGGCGACTCGATCATGCCGCGCGGCGGCGCCGTGTCGCTCGGCAGCCTGATTGCCTTAGGAAGGCCCTTTGGTCTCAACGAACGGCTGGTGCGCACCGCAACTTCCCGACTTGCACAGGAAGGCTGGCTCGAGGGACGCCGCGCCGGCAAGCTCAGCGAATATCACTTGTCGAAAACCGGACGGCAGCGGTTTGCCGAGGCCACGAAACGCATCTACAGCGCACCGGACAACGCCTGGGCGGGCCGCTGGACCTTGATTATCTTGCCGCGCCTGCGCACCGGCGAGCGCAAAGCGTTGCGTGAAGAACTGATGTGGCGGGGATTCGGCGAGCTGTCGCCCGGAATCTTCGCGCACCCCGAGCGGGATGCACGCTCCCTGGCATTGCAGCGGCGCCCGGCGGGGCTGCAATCCCAGATCATGGTATTCGACGCCCACCTCAGCGGCGACACTGCGCCGCAGCGGCTGGTCGGCTTGGGGTGGGATCTCGAAGATCTGGGGCAGCGCTACCGGCGATTTGTGCGGCGCTTCGAATCCGTTCAAGCGGCACTTCGCGGCCACGTGCATCTTGATGAACAAGCATGCTTCAGCGTCCGCACCCTGTTGATCCACGAATACCGCCGCCTGCATTTGCGCGATCCGCTATTGCCGGCGCGGCTGCTGCGAGCCGACTGGCCCGGAACGCGCGCCGCAATGTTGTGCCGCGACATATATTCGCGCGTGTTCCTGCCCTCCGAGGTCTATTTGTCGCGGGTCGCTGCCAGGCTCAGCGGCGCGCTGCCCCCGGCGGACGCCCGGGTGCTTAAGCGCTTCGGCGGCATCGGAAAACGCCGGCGGGATTAGTCCGCTTCAGGCCACTGCTCCAGCGTCGCCACAATCGAGCCGAGGAACGCATTCGCCTGAAACGCGTCCAGGGCCCTGTGATCGATGGTGAGGGTCAGGTAGCACATCGGGCGAATGCCGATTTCTTCATCATTGCCGACCGGCAGCACACAGACGCGGCGCTGAACCTTACCCACGCCGAGAATCGCCACCTGCGGCTGGTTGATGATGATGGGCGCCGCCAACAAGCTGCCGCCGACGCCGTGATTCGAGATCGTGAAGGTGCCTCCGCGTACGTCCTTCGCCGCAAGTTTGCCCGCGCGGGCGGCAGCCACGAGCCGCTCGAGGCGCTGCGCCAGCTCGAATAAGTCGAGTGATTGCGCGCGATGGATCACGGGAACTATAAGTCCTTGCTCGCCGAGCGCCGTGCCGACGCCGATATTGATATCGCGGTGAAGCTCGAGCGCCTCGCGGTGAAATGTGGCGTTGACTTCCCGGTGAGTTTGCAGAGCCGTCGCGCAGGCACTGACGAAGTACGCGGTCAACGTCAAATGCACGCCGCGCGACTGGTATGCGGCGGTGTTGCGGGCGCGATGCGCGAGCACCCGCGTGAGATCCGCTTCGAACAATGTTGTCACGTGCGGCGCTGCGGCGACGCTGCGGACCATGTGCTCGGCCACACGCCGTCGAATCGCGCTGTGCGGAACTCGTGTGTCATCCGCAATCGGCTTCTGCGCCGCTGCGTAGCGCTCCACATCGTGCGCGGTAATTCGGCCATTGAGACCGGTGCCGGCGAGCTCGGCAGCGTCTATGGAATGCTCGCGCAACAGCCGCCGCACCGCGGGACTCAGCAGCGAGTGCGCATCGCCGCTACCTGCAGGTGCTTGCAGTTCGCGCGGCGTACTTGCTGAAGATGTAGCTGCGGTCGCGGTCGCGGTCGCGCGCGGCGAGGAAGCAGACTCGCCCAACAGGCTCAAGCGGGCGAGCACCTCGTCCGGTGAGACTTCCGCATTCACCTGCTTGAGTATTTCGATCAACGTGCCGTCGGCCGGCGCCGGGATTTCGACGGTGACTTTGTCAGTCTCCAGCTCCAGCAGCGGCTCATCCTTGACAACCGCATCGCCCACCGACTTGCACCAGCGCAGAATGGTGGCGCGGGTGCCATCCGCATTGAGCGGGGCCAGCACGTCGGCAACGCTGCTCATTCAGATTTCAGCCAAGGTCTTGATGGCCCGCAAAATTCCGTCGATGCCCGGCAGCACCGCGTCGAGCAGCACCGGGCTGTGAGGGCTGGGGATATCCGGCATTGCGAGCCTCTCGACGGGTGCATCGAGATCGAAGAAGGCTTCCTTGGCCAGTACCGCCGCGATTTCGGCGCCAAAACCGGCGGTCAGAGTGTCCTCATGGACGATGAGGCAGCGGCGGGTCTTGCGCACCGAGTTGAGGGTGGCTTCGCGGTCCCAGGGCGACAGCGTGCGCAAGTCCAGAAGATCGGAGGGCACCCCGCTCAAGTCAATGGCGCGTTCGCAGCGCTCAACCATTGCGCCCCACGTGATTACCGTGAGCGCGGTGCCCTCGCGCAAAAGGCTGGCTTTGCCGAATGGCACCACGTACTCATCGCCGGGGTAGGGACGCCGCGCCCAGCTGCCGTCCAGCAACGCTCGATGCTCGAAGAAAATCGTTGGATCGTTGCCGCGCAAGGCGCTTCTCAGCAGTCCAACCGCATCCTCAGCATTCGAGGGCATGGCCAGGCGCCAACCGAGGCCGTGCAACCACTGTGTTTCGTTGGATTGGCTGTGCCACGGGTCGCCACATTTGAAAAAACCACCGGGGATGCGCACTACCATCGGCGCGGCAAACCGATTCGCCGTTCGCCAGCGCATGGTTCCGCAGTCATTCAGCTGTTCGGCCGCAGAATCAGCATACTTTCGGAATTGAATCTCCGGCACCGGCAGCAGTCCGGCGGCGGCCATGCCGACCGCGCGGCCGATGATGCCTTCCTC
>DATMKO010000280.1:0-4133 GCA_035571175.1 Steroidobacteraceae bacterium
TAATTGCTTAAGTAATAAAGGTGCCTATACTTAATAGCATGCTTAACAAAGATTCCGCGCTCGATCTCACTTTCCAGGCGCTCGCCGATTCAACCCGGCGTTTGATCCTGGCCGAACTCACCAAGGGACCAACATCGGTCAGCAACCTGGCGCGGCCGCTGGCCATGTCGCTGCCGGCCGTCATGCAGCATCTGGCGGTGCTCGAGGATTCGGGCCTGGTGCGCTCCCGGAAAAACGGACGTGTGCGCACTTGCCGGATCGAGCCCAAGGCACTCAACATGGCGGAACGATGGATCAATCAACGGCGCCTGGAGTGGGAGCGGCGCTTCGACCGTCTCGGCGAGTATCTCAACACTCTCAAGATGCGAGGACCACATCATGGCAGACGCAAATAAAATCCCCGGCGCGCAAACGCCGCCGCTGGTGATATCGCGCGTGTTTCCAGCGCCACCGGAGCTGGTGTTTCGCGCGTGGAGTTCCGCAGAACACCTCCGGCATTGGTTCTGCCCGGCGGCATACACCGTGGCTGATGCCCGGGTCGAGTTTCGCGTCGGCGGTGCTTTTGACATCTGCATGCGCTCTCCGCAAGGCCAGGACCACTGGACGCGCGGTCACTACACGGAGATCGTGCCGCATAGCCGGCTGATCATTGACATGAACGCGGTCGCGGAACGCGACCGGGTGTTGTTTCGCGCCTACACCGTCGTCCGCTTCACGGAGGATCGCGGTGGAACGCGGCTCGAGGTCACGCAGAGTTACACGTTGTTCGACCCCGCGGCGGCTGCCATGATTCAGGGCGCGCCGATCGGTTGGGGCCAGACTCTCGATCGGCTCGCCGTCGAGGTGGCGCGCATTCAGAACGCGGCGGGTTTGGAATCATGAAGCACAAAAAGACGGGCACGTACTTGGCGCCCGCGCAATGCCCGCAGGCCGGTCGGGAACGCATGATCCTGCCGCAACCGATCGCACTGCTAGGCATGAATAAGGACAATACCGAGCGGGCGATGCTGCAGCACATGCGCCGCAGCGGCGCGGTTTTCATGATGGGACAGAACCCGGAACTGCCGCTGATGCCCGAGCGGCCGACGCTGCTGGATTTTTTTCACTACCGCTTTTCGGACGTGGCATTCATGCACCTGCTGCAATGCGCGAAGCTCGCTCTGGACGCGGGCCACGAGGAAAAAGTCGTGCTCGCCTGCCTGTTGCACGACGTTGCCAACGGCGCGCTGCTGCGTACCGATCATGGCTATTGGGGGGCGCAGATGATCGCCCCCTATGTCAGCGAGGAGATCGCCTGGGCTGTGAAGTACCATCAGGCGCTGCGTTACTTCGCAGATGAAGCGGTTGGCTTCAAATATCCGGATGCGTACACGGCGTTTTTCGGACCGGACTACCGGCCGTTCGAGTATCTATGCCAGGCGCACGAAGAGGCGCGCAATCACCGCTGGTACATGACCTCGCGGCTGATCACGATGTACGACATCTACAGCTTCCAGGACGACTGGGACGTCGATCCCGATCAGTTCACCGACATCATCGGCAGGCATTTCAGGCAGCCTGAAGCAGGCCTCGGCTTTGACAACTCGCCGGTGGCGCACATGTGGCGCACCATGATCTGGCCGCACAATTTCCTGTAGTGACCTGACACCAGATCAACCGCCGGTGGCGGTTTTGGCAATCTTGTCCTGCGTCTTGGTATCGAAATCGCCGGCGTCATGACGTTCGTGCAGCTGGTCTGAAAGCTCGCCCCAGGCACAATTGACCTTGCGCCCGCGTTGCACGGCCGGGCGCGCGGCGATGGCGTCGGTCCAGCGCTGGACGTTGGCGTATTCCTGCACTTGCAGAAATTCACCCGCCCCGTAAATCCGGCCCTTCGCCAGGCCGCCGTACCAGGGCCAGACCGCCATATCGGCGATTGTATAATCGGAACCCGCCAGGTACTCGGTTTGTCCCAGCCGCCGATCGAGAACATCGAGCTGGCGCTTCACCTCCATCGCAAACCGATCGATCGCGTATTCGATCTTCATCGGCGCGTAGGCGTAAAAGTGGCCGAAGCCACCGCCAAGATAGGGCGCGCTGCCCATCTGCCAGAACAGCCAGGACAAGCATTCGGCGCGAGCAGCGGCTTCGGTCGGCAGGAACGCGCCGAACTTCTCCGCCAGATACAGCAAGATCGATCCCGATTCGAACACCCGAATCGGCGTTGCCATGCTGCGATCCATGAGCGCGGGAATCTTGGAGTTTGGGTTCACGGCTACGAAGCCGCTGCTGAATTGATCGCCTTCAATGATGCGGATCAACCACGCGTCGTACTCCGCGCCGCGAAACCCCTGCGCCAGAAGTTCTTCCAGCATGACAGTAACCTTCACACCGTTGGGAGTCGCGAGGGAATAGAGCTGCAGCGGATGCCGGCCGACCGGCAGTTCCTTGTCATGCGTCGGTCCCGCAATCGGGCGATTGATGCTGGCGAATCGGCCGCCACTCTCCTTGTTCCACGTCCAGACTTTCGGGGGTGTGTAGGTCGTCGAGTCGTTCATAAGCAAAGCTCCGCTGCCATCCGGCAATTATCCCATGCCTCCGCCCTACATCAACCGCTGCTGGAACGCCGCTGCTACAATAATCCCGTGCCTGTTTGGATTCGTTGCCGGAGGATTGTTGCGTCATGCCGACATTCGATATCTTGCGTCGCGAGACCGACATACGTTCATTCAAACAAGGCGAGACGATCTTCAAGAAAGCAGACCCCGGGGAGTGCATGTTTGCGGTGGTCACAGGCACCGTCGAGATCCACCTCGGCAACACCGTCGTGGAACGCATAGCCCCCGGCGGGGTGTTCGGTGAAATGGCACTTATCGACAAACAACCCCGCAGCGCGACCGCGGTGGCAGCTGTTGACTGCAGCCTTGCCGCCATTGACGAAAAAAGATTCCTGCGGCTGGTGGAACAGACGCCGAGATTCGCGCTGCAGGTAATGCAAGTGATTACGGAACGGCTGCGGCGGGCGAACTCGCACTAGCGGGTGCGGGCGCCAAGTACACATGGTATAGCCCGAGCAGCCCGTAACCCTTCGCCAGGGGCATGCGACCAATGTACTGCATTGCCAATCCGTCGACGCCGGTGGCGGCGGCCACGGCTGCGAATGCGCTGCTGGCGTAGACCTGCCCGGGCGGGGTGATCGGCTCGATGCGCGCGGTGCGGCTGGTGTGAGGTCCGGTGTACAACGGCGCGGCTGTGACCGGATTGCGTCCGCAGTAGACCGGCCCGCAGTGCAAAGCGATTCTGATGTTCAAGCCGCCGGGCAGCCCGCGCGCGGCCCAGTCGGTGTGGGTCACCAGCTTGTTGAGCTGCAGGGCGTAGTATCCCGCGTCGCGCACGCTCCCAAACACCATGTACAGACCATCACCGGTGGTCTCGACGTGTTCCGGACGTTGCGCGGTACGCGAGTTGAGGTCCGCGACCGCACCCAGGAACTGATTGATGAAGTTCGGCGTCTGGTCTTCGCTCAGCACACTGTAGCCAACTGCATCGGCAAACAGCATGGCGCGAATTTCGTGGGAGAATCCTGGCGGCTGCTCTTCGGACGCGGATGCTTCGTGCATCGACTCGAATACCGACGCGGTGTCGCTGATCTCCGGCATGCGAATTTGCTCCAGCGTCACATTCTGCGACTGCCAAATCCGCACCAGCGAAGCTGCGCCGGCTCCGCCTGTGGACGGCCTGCCATCCCAGACCGCAAGACCGTGCAGATCTGTGTTGAGCACTTGAGCACGCAAATGGGCCATCCCGGTCAGGACCAGGTTTGCGTATTCGAAGGTCGCGGTACTGCCGCGAGCGCGATGATCGCTGGTAATCGTCACGCTGTCCGCGGCAGCCAGTGCACGCTCGAAGCGCTCGCCCCAGCCGCCCGATGCGAAATCGACACTGCTGCGGTGAAACTCGTCCGCCGGGAAAGGCAGAACGATGTGGGTTTCGCCGCCGACTTCCCGCATCGCCTCGAGGCAAAGAATGTCCGAACCGCAGGCCGCCGATCCATATGCGGCCAGCGGCCGGAGAACCTCGAACTTCTTGCGAATCGCTGCGGCCATGACCCCCTCCAAGGCGATCGGGAACCGCGGCTTGATGCGCGTCAATTG
>DATMKO010000281.1:0-3600 GCA_035571175.1 Steroidobacteraceae bacterium
CATAGCCTTGTGCAAGCGCGCTGCGCATCTCGAGCGCCGGCCCTGAAACCGTGCCGCCGAAACCGCCATTACCGGAACCCAGATAGTTTCCATTCCACTTCGCAGGTTCCGGCAGCCACACCTCCGCCATGATCGCGGAATCAGACGTCGGCGTGAGCGTCACGGCCACACGGCAGAAGCTGGCAGGAGCATTCAACGACATGGGAAACGGGGGCAGCGGGATCGCAGCGTTTTCGGCGACGGCAACCGCCGAGGTGATCTTGCCATCGGTCACGGGAAACTTGGCAAGATCCTCGCAGGACGCCGCGCCGGCGGCCGACGCAAACGACACCGACAGGAGGCAAAGCAAAACTGCAAGCATCCGGTAGCTCACATTTATCGGCGCCGAGGCTTTTATCTCATGCATGGCGATTCCTTTTTTATGCAACAGGTTCAACTGCTAAGCACGCCAATTCGCAGGATCATTGCGCGGCCAATGCAACGATGTCCTTCACTTCCAGAATTTGCTTTGCATAGCCCTTGTCAGCGGCCTTGATCATGGCCAGCCCCACTTCCTGCAAGGTACAAAAGCCCGCGGGGTACAGCACTCTGCCAATGGGGTAGAGCCAGGCGATGTACTTGTAATAACTTTTTACATTTTTCTGGCCGGGCGTGGCTTTCATGAAACCCGGACGGAACATGTAGGCATGTTTGAACAGCCGCAGCAAGGCATTTTCCGTCATGCCTTTGACGCGCGCCCAGGCAATGCGGCCTTGTTCACTGCTGTCGGTCCCTGCACCCGTGACGTAGCAAAAGGTCATCTCCGGGTTCATCTTCAGCAACAGCCGTGCCGCGTTGAGCGTGAGATCGTAGGTGGTGTGCTTATATTGCTCCTCGCTCATTCCAACGGATGATACTCCCAGGCAAAAAAAACACGCGTTGAATCCCATCAATTGCTGCTCTATCGGCTGCAGATCGAAAAAATCCTTGTGAATGATTTCACGCAGTTTCGGGTGCGACACGCCTCCGGGCTTGCGGTTGATGACCAAAATCTGTTCCATATCCAGATGATTCAGGCACTCGAGCAGGACGCCTTCCCCGACCATGCCGGTTGCTCCGGTTATGATTGCTTTCATATTCCACCTGTAACGAGGCTCGTTGGCCTAGCCGCGACGGTCGGCGGCGGATCGTTCGCTCGCTGTTTGCTCCGCCAGCGTGGTTGTTGCATCCGGCATCGCGTCGAGGCGGTCATCCGGAATGCGCTGACCGCTGACATCTGAATATCCGTAGGTGCCTTCTGCGATCTTCTTGAGCGCACGCTCCACGCGTGCCAGCCTCGCGACGTCGCGGCTCACCAGACTGCCCTCTTTTTCGAGCATATCGAGCTTCTGTGCGTCATCTTCGTACTCGTGCGCTTGCAGAGCCGATTCGTTCTTGATGCTGCCTTCTTCCGCTTCGGCCGCATTCGTTGTCTTCCGCAGCTCGTCTCGAAGCTTGGCCAACTGCCGTCGTTTTCGCTCCAGGTATGCTGCATCAAGTATTGGTGGTTTCGTGCTCACGTTGTCCCCTCCGGCGTCAATACCAGCACGACGGGTATAGCACTTTCAATCCCGCCGCGCGAGACTCGCGATGCGCTCGAGCGCGGGCGGATGGGAGTCGTAGAACGCGGAATAGACCGGATCGGGCGTCAGCGTGGTGGCGTTTTCGCGGTAGAGCTTCACCAGTGCCCCGGCGAGGCTGCGGGCATCGGCGTGCGCGATCGCAAAATCGTCGGCGGCACGTTCGTGCCTGCGCGACCACCACGACTCGATCGGCGTTGCAAAGAACGCAAATACCGGTACGGTCAGGAAGAACAGCAGGATTGCCATCGACGGCGATGCCACCGGGACGCCCAGGGCGCTGTAAAATCCCGGCTGCCGGGCCAACCAGCCGAGCAAGGCAAGGCCCAGCAACACCGCCAGCGTCGATACCACCAACCGCTGGCGCACATGATGCAGACGGAAATGGCCGAGTTCATGCGCCAGTACCGCGAGGATTTCCTCCAAGTCGATTCTCGCCAGCAGCGTGTCGAAGAACACAATGCGCTTGTTGCGTCCGATACCGGTGAAATAGGCATTTCCATGGGTGGAGCGGCGCGAGCCGTCCATGACGAACACGCCGCCCTGGGCCTTGAAGCCGCAGTGTTCGACCAGCGCCTCGACGCGCTGTTTGAGCGCGGCGTCGCTGACCGGAGAAAATCGGTTGAACAGCGGCGCGATGAAGCGCGGAGCCGCCCATGTCAGTGCCAGCGTCACGCCCAGCCAGAGCAGCCATGCCCACACCCACCACCAGTCCCCAGCTCTCTGCATCAGCGCAAGGGTTGCGAGTGCGAGCGGCACGCCCAGCAACAAGCCAAGCAGCAGTTGTTTGCCAAGATCAACGGCAAACAGCCGCGGCGTCGTCTTGTTGAAACCGAACTGCGCCTCGATGCGAAAAGTGCGCCACAGCGCGAACGGCAATCCGAGCAGCTGCAGAAATAACATCACCGCCAACAGGACCAAGGCTCCATGCCAGGGCTCGGGCCAATGCACGTGACGCAGCAGCGCATCGAATGCGGCAAGGCCGCCGCCGATGGTCATCAGCACCTTGAGCAACCCCTCGAACAGCAGCGCCCACTTCCCGAGCCTCACTCTGGCTGCCGTGTAATCGGCGGCGCGCCGGTGCTCGGCGGCAGCGATCTGGCCGCGGAATAAATCGGGTACCTGGTCACGATGGGCGCGAACGGCGACGATTTGCCGCGAGGCCAGCCAAAATCGCACGGTGGTTTCCGCCGCAAGGGCGATCAAAAAAAGCCACGTTAACCATTGCATCGTCAACTCCGCCAGCTCACGAACACCCTTGCACGCTGCATCCGACGCTTTGTTCCAGGCGAAGATCGCGTGACGATGCGCCGACGCTTATCGTGCGCGTACCGCCTGTGGTAATCCAGTCTCCTTTGACGACCGACCAGTATTGCAGCCGGCGTGGCGCCACGTGCAGCACCACCGTCTTCGCCTCGCCGGCGGACAGGGCTACGCGATCGAACGCAACCAAGCTGCGCACGGCAAACTGCACGCCGGCGGGATGCTCGCTCGGGGCACCGAGATAAACCTGCGGCACCTCAGCGCCAGCCACTTTGCCCGTGTTCTTTATTTGCACGCTCACATCGAAACCGCCGTCGGCAGCGGCAGTGATCCTCAGGGCAGAGTAGGCGAACGCGGCATAACTTAAGCCGTGGCCGAACGCGTACAGCGGTTCGATTTTCTCGTGATCGAACCAACGGTAGCCCACATTCACGCCTTCACTGTAGGTGGTCTTGTGTTCGACGCCCGCCGCGGAGCGCTCGGGAAATCGAGGGTCGGTGGCCGGGTAATCCCGCAATCGTCTGGCCCAAGTCACCGGCAGGCGCCCAGCGGGGTTGGTCGCGCCGAGCAGAACCTTGGCCGTGGCCCAGCCACCTTCATCACCAGGCCACCACATCTCGAGGATCGCCTGCACTCGATTGACCCAGGGCATTGCCACCGGCTGGCTGGTATTCAGCACCACGATGGTGTGCGGATTTACCGCGGACACCTCTTCCACGAGCTTGCTCTGATCGCCGGG
>DATMKO010000282.1:0-9626 GCA_035571175.1 Steroidobacteraceae bacterium
GATGATCTGCTCGTAGCCGTCGGGGTAGACATCAACCAGCTTGACCATGAAGTCGGTGTCGAGTCCGTCGGTTGCGGCCCACAGCTTCATATCGACATGACCGGCGATCGCGACGTTCGTGTCGAGCACTTTGGTCTCGAATCGCAAATAATCCTGGCGCTGACCGATCGGCCGCTGATCCAAAGGTCCGGCGGTCTGCAAAAGATTCGAGCCGCCGTAAGTCTTGACCGGATTGGCCGGATCGAACTTGTAGCTGATCTTGGCGTTCGACGCCGTCGGCGCTTTGGTCGACAGATGCATGTCGGCAGTCAGGTAGTACGGAGTCGGATGATTGGCCGGCGGCCAGTTGGGCGACTTGAACACGCGGCTTGAATCCGAGGGATGACCCTTGCGCCCCGATGCCATCATGAAAAGAGTCACGGGCGGCTCTTTCATGATGCCGTTGTCGACACCCTTCAACCAGTATTCCCACCAGCGCATCTCCTCGGTCGGAGGAATGGTCGCGCCGGGCTGATTGTATTCGATGTCGCTCTTGTCGCCGCCGAGGCCGCCATGTCCCGCCGGTCCCATGTACAGCTTCTGATTGCCGCGCGCGCCTTTCGAGCCAAAGTTCTGCAGCCAGCGGAAATTCTCGACGTTGCCGTCATTGAAGATGTCGTACCAGCCGCCCTGGTTGTACATGGGGATGCGAATGAACTTGCGCTGCGTGGTCATCGCATGTTCGTTCCAGAATGCGGAATTGGTGGCGCTGCCGCTCACCTGGTCCAGTTGAGCCTGGCTCTCGCCCTGGCCCTTCAACCAGCCAAGCGTGTCCTCGTCCTTCAGGACGCCGCCGGGATACGCATTGAGCAGCTGGTCATAGGGCGCGACGATCACAAACGCGGCCACCAGATGCGGCGGCGCCGCCATTGCCGCCATATTGGTGGTGATCCCCAGCGCCGAGGCGCCCACCATGCCGATTCTGCCGTTCGACCAGGGCTGCGTGGCGGCCCATTCGACGGTGTCATAGCCGTCTTCCATGTCCGGAACAAAGGCCTCATAGAATCCTTCCGAATGGCCCTTGCCACGAACATCCTGCATGACGAAGGCATAACCCGCGTCGACATACTTTTTGGCCGTGTAGCCCGATAGTTCACCCAGCGCATCCTTGAGATATGGCGTTCGCGATAGCACCACGGGGAATGGGCCGGCGCCCGCGGGCAAAAAGACATTGGCCGCGAGTTTTACTCCATCGCGGGTGGTCATGACCATTTCGGTCCACTTGGGCAATGCCGCGATCTGCTCGGGCGTCAACTGCGGCATGAACCGCGGCCGGGGTGTGGTCGGCTTGGGCGCTGCGGCCGCGGGAGCGGCGGCGGCGCCTGCGGGTTGCGCCTGCGCGGATACGAGGCTCGATAGCGACAGAGGCGCAAAAGCAGCTGCTGCGATGAGCAGCGAACGGACGGACAATCGCATAGCTTCTCCCAACCGCGATGGCCAACGTGGCGTGGCCTTGCGCAACATACGAGTGTGCGACGCTGAGCTGCGGCGAGTCAAACATTTCAGTGTACCGGCGCATGAGAGAATGCCAATATTGGACGGGCGCCCGCCAATTTGAAATTACCGCAAGGGCCTATCGTGGATAAAAAAGTCTGTGTAATCACCGGCTCCTCGTCGGGTATCGGGGCAGCGAGTGCGATTTTGTTTTCGCAGCGCGGCTGGGATGTGTGCGTGAACTATTCCAGGGACGCGCTTCCTGCGGAGAAGGTCGCGGCCGCCTGCAGAGCTCACGGCGCCGATGTGCTGGTCGAGCGCGCCGACGTGGCGGTTGATGCCCAATGCGTGCAGCTGGCGCAGCGGATCAGGGATCACTTCGGCCGCTGCGACGCGCTCGTCAACAATGCGGGAACCACCAAGTTCGTCGACTTGAAGGACTTGGACGGCCTGGATGCGAACGACTTTCACAAGATCTATGCGGTAAACGTCATCGGCGCGTTTCAAATGACCCGCGCGTTTGCGGCGCTGCTAAAGAGCAGTCCGGGCGCCGCGGTCGTCAACGTCTCCTCGATTGCCTCTCTGCTGGGCGCCGGCTCGAGCATCGCCTACGTCGCGTCGAAAGGGGCGCTCAACGCCCTGACATTGAGCCTGGCGCGCGTGCTCGGGCCGCAGGTGCGAGTCAATGCGGTCGCGCCCGGAATGGTGGATTCACCCTGGCTTAAAGTAGGCTTGGGGCCGGAGCGCTTCGAGAAAATGCGCCACAGCTACGAGTCCGCATCGGCGCTTGATACATTGGTGTCCCCCGAGGATGTGGCTGAGACCATCTATTACCTGGGCGCAGTGGCTTCGCGGACGACGGGCGAAGTGCATGTCGTCGACGGGGGTCGGCGAGTCGGGCGGCTGTAGCGCGCGAAACGGATAATTCTTTCCTTTGGAGAAGCTCATGCAAGGTAGATTCGAAAAGCGCGGCGAGGTTGGCATCATTTGGGTCAACAACCCGCCCGTCAACGCCATCAGTGTTGGCGTGCGCACCGCCATCATCGATGGCGTAGCCAAGCTTGCGCAGGATGCGGAAATCAAGGTCGGCGTTCTCGCCTGTGAGGGACGCACCTTCATGGCGGGCGCCGATATCACCGAGTTCGGCAAGCCGCCCTTGGCGCCCGGCCTGCATGAGGCGCTGCGCTCGCTGGAGAACTCCGCCAAACCCATCGTTGCCGCCATTTTTGGCACAGCCCTCGGTGGCGGCCTGGAAGTTGCCCTCGCCTGCCACTACCGGGTCGCAATCGCGACCGCCAAGGTCGGATTGCCCGAAGTCAAGCTCGGGATTCTCCCGGGGGCCGGCGGCACGCAGCGGCTGCCGCGGCTGATCGGCATTGAAGCCGCGCTCGACATGATCATTTCGGGCGATCCCATTGGCGCCGGGCAAGCGGCCAAAGCCGGTGTGATCGACAAACTCATCGATGGAGAGCTGCTCGAGGGCGCCATCAGGTATGCCAGGGATCTGATTGCGCAAAAGGCGCCGCCGCGCAAGATCCGCGATATCAATATCGACTCTGCCAAGCTGCCCGCCGGATTTTTCGATGCAGCCCGCAAACGTATCGCCAGGGAAAAGAAAAATCTTTTCTCGCCGCAGCGCATCGTCGATGCATTGGAAGCAGCTGCCACGCTACCGTTCGACCAAGGCATGGCCCGCGAACGCGAATTGGCCATACAGTGCATGCAGAACAGCCAGGCGAAGGCGCTGCAACACGTGTTTTTCGCCGAGCGCAAGGCCGCCAATGTCCCCAACCTCGACAAGAGCGTCACGAAGCGCGACATCAAGAGCGTCGCCATCATCGGCGCCGGCACCATGGGCGGCGGCATCGCGATGAATTTCTTGAACGTCGGAATTCCGGTCACGGTGCTGGAAATGCAGCAGGACGCGCTCGACCGAGGTGTGGGGGTGATCCGCAAGAATTACGAAAACACGGCGTCCAAGGGCAAGCTCACCCTGGAGCAGGTTCAACAGCGCATGGCCATGCTGAAACCCACATTGGCGTACGCCGATGTCGGTGATGCGGATCTGGTCATCGAGGCCGTGTTCGAGACCATGGCGATCAAGAAGGACGTATTCGGCAAACTGGACAAGGCGGCCAAGAAAGGCGCGATACTCGCGACGAACACCTCCTACCTCTCCATTGACGAGATCGCCGCCGCGACAGCGCGGCCCAGCGATGTCGTCGGCACGCATTTTTTCTCTCCGGCCAATGTGATGAGATTGCTGGAAATCGTGCGCGGCGCGAAAACGGCGCAGGACGTACTGCTAACCGTCATCGATGCCGCGAAGCGCATCAACAAGGTCGGCGTGGTGTGCGGCAATCGCGACGGCTTCATCGGCAACCGCATGCTGGGCGGCTATGCCTAACAGGCGTCGCTCATGGTGCTCGAAGGCGCAATGCCGGAACAGGTCGACGCCGCGCTGCGCAACTTTGGCATGCCCATGGGCGTGCTGCAGATGAGCGATCTGGCCGGACTGGACGTCGGCTACAAGTCGCGCAAGGACCGCGACCCGGCAACGTTTGACGGCCGCGTCACGCGCGCCGCGGACCTGCTGGTGGAAATGGGGCGCCTGGGCCAGAAGACCCAGGCCGGTTACTACGATTATGCGCCCGGCGATCGCACGCCGCGGCCATCGCCGGTGGTTGCGGAAATCATCGAAAAGGTTTCGAAGGAGTACGGCATCGTGCGCCGCAAGTTCAGCGACGAAGAAATCGTCGAGCGCTGCTTTCTGGCGCTGATGAATGTGGGCTGCGAAGTGCTGCGCGAAGGTGTGGCGTATCGCTCCAGCGACATCGATGTGGTTTACCTGTATGGCTATGGCTTCCCGGCCTATCGCGGCGGCCCGATGTTCTGGGCTGAACACGAAGTCGGCTTGAAGAATGCGCTGGAGAAATTGAAGAAATACAGTGCGCAAACCGCAGGCAAGTGGCTGCAGGTATCGCCGCTGCTCGAGCAGCTGGTTGCCGAAGGCAAGGGGTTCGCAAGCCTCGGCAATTAAGGCTCGAGCGGCGCCCCGCGCCCCGCGGGCGGCGCGCGGGCGGCTAGCGAGCCGCGCTCAGGCCTCGATATTTCATCATGGCATCGATGCTCGGAGCCTTGCCGCGCCATGCAAGATACATGGCCGCGAGATCCTCGGTATTGCCCCGCGATAGGATCATGCGGCGAAAACGCTCGCCATTCGCGCGGCTCAAGCCGCCGTTTTCATCGAACCATTGATACGCATCATCGTTCAGCATCTGGGTCCAGATATACGCGTAGTAGCCGGCCGAATATCCGCCACTCCAGATGTGCAGAAAATAGCTCGATCGGTAGCGCGGCGGCACCGCCCGGATGTCGAGATGCGTTTTGGCCAGCGCCGACTTTTCGAATGGATCTGGATCCTGCAACGGCGCGCTGGCCGGCAACACATGCCATTGCATGTCGAGCTCGGCGGCCGCCAGCACTTCGGTCAGATCGTAGCCGGCGGAGAAATTCTTGGCCTTTTTGATCTTCTCCACCAGCGCCGCAGGCATCGGGGCGCCCGTTTTGTAGTGCTTGGCGTAGTGATTGAACACCGCGGGGTACATCGCCCAGTGTTCGTTGAACTGCGATGGAAACTCGACAAAATCGCGCGCCGTGGCCGTTCCCGAAAGGCTGGGATAGCGGGTATTGGCGAACATCCCATGAAGCCCGTGACCGAACTCATGAAACATGGTGGTGACGTCGTCAAAGCTGATCAGCGCGGGTTCGCCGGGTGCCGGCTTCGGCAGGTTCGCGACGTTGTAGACGACCGGCAGGGTGCCAAGCAGCGTGGATTGATCGACGAATTGCGACATCCAAGCGCCGCCGTTCTTGTTATCGCGCTTGAAATAGTCGCAATAGAACAGCGCCAGCGCCTTGCCGTCCGCGTCGGAGACTTCGAAGACCCGCACATCGGGTTCGTATACGGGAATGTCCTTGCGTTCCTTGAAAGTGATGCCGTACAGCTGATTGGCCGCAAAGAACACGCCCGACTCCAGTACCGTATTGAGTTCGAAGTAGGGCTTGATTTCGGCTTCATCGAGATCGAATTTGGCTTTGCGAACCTGCTCGCCGTAGAAAGCCCAATCCCAGGCTTCAAGCGTGAATCCGCCATGCTGCGCGTCGATTACCGCCTGAATTTCCTTGGCTTCGCCCAGCGCGGTCGCGGTCGCCACTGGCACCAGGGCAGACATGAACTCAAGCGCTGCCTCCGGTGTTTTTGCCATCTGGTCTTTCAGTTTCCACGCCGCGTGGCTCGGGAAGCCAAGCAGTTGGGCGCGCTGTGCGCGGATCTGCGCCAGGCGCGCGAACGTACTGCGGGTATCGTTCTCATCGCCGCGCTCCGCGCGGTCCCATGAATTGCGAAAAATCTTTTCCCGCGTCGCGCGATCGCTCAAGGCCGCAAGTACCGGCTGGCGTGTCGTGTTCTGCAGCGGAATCAAGTACCCCTCGGCATTGCGGCTCTTGGCGTCCTGCACCGCGGCGGCAAGCTGCGCTTCACCCAGGCCGGCGAGCTCGGCTCGATCGGCCGTCAAGTAGCGGCCAGCCTTGGCCGCACCGAGCAATTTTTTGGAGAATTCATCCGCCAGAGCCGACTCCTCCTTATTCAGTTTTTTGAGCTGCTCCTTGTTCGCGGCCGAGAGGTTCGCACCTGAATGCACGAATTCGTCGTAGGTTATCTCGACCAGCCGCAGCGACTCCGCATCGAGCTTGAGCGCGGCGCGTTTTGTATAGACGGCGGACAGGCGTGCGAACAGCTTGGTATTCAAATAGATCGAGTCCCGGTACGCGGCCAGCGCCGGCGCCAGTGCGGTCTTGGCCGCCTGCAGAACCGGGTTGGTATTCGCTTCGCTGACGCAGTTGAAGGCCGCGAGCGCGCGATTTAAAAGCCGCCCGGATCGCTCCATCGCGACGAATGTGTTCTCGAAGGTCGGCGGCGCCGGGTCGTCCGCTATGCGCTTCATCTCCGCAAGGTTCTGCGCCATTCCCGCCTCGATTGCCGGTTGATAATCGTGGTCCTTGATCCGGTCGAATGGCGGCGCGTTGAACGGCAGCTTGCTCGGCGCGTAGAAAGGATTGGCCGGCCCGAAGTCCGCGGCGAAGGCGCAGGTTATTGCGCCGAATGCCTGCGCAACCGCGCCAACCACCATCAAGCGATTTCTATGCTTCACTTATGCCGTACCTTTGGGCGAGTGGCCCCTATTTCGGATGCCGAACTTTATACCAAGTCCGGCGGCAATGGGACCCGCCGGCTGCCGCACCGAAGGAAAGTCTCGCGTAGAATGGCTGCAAAGAGTGATTGTCCCCGGGGGTGGTCTATGCCTGCGAAAAGGCGCGCACAGCGCATGTCGCCGGATAAGCGGCGCGAACAAATTTTGGACAGCGCCGTGGCGCTCATCATCGATCGCGGGCTTTCGAGCTGCACGCTCGAAGCGGTGTCGGTGCAGGCGCGCATCAGCAAGCCGCTCATCTACAAATACTTTCTGCGGCTCGAGGATTTATTCAAAGCGCTGGTCGAGCGCGAATACCGCTATTTGCGCGGGCGGGGTCTCAATGTGCTGCCGCCGGATGTGCCATTCGAAGAGATCATCCGCCGCTCGAATCTGCGCGCCATGGAATATCTCTATGAGCGGGGCCCCATCATGCGGCTGCTGGCCAGCGATCGTTCCATAGCCGGTCTGGTGAAACGCCAGGACCACGATGAACGCACGATCATCATCGACTACTTCACGAGACGCTGCAGGGAGGTCTACGGGTTTCCGGAAGACGTCGCCACGGTTTGCGCAATCATGTCGGTCAACGCGCCAATTCTGTCGGCGCGCGCGCTGCGGCGCAGCGGCATTTCCGCGCAGCGGGCCGCGGAGATTTGGAG
Organism: Steroidobacteraceae bacterium; assembly: GCA_035571175.1. GTDB lineage: Bacteria > Pseudomonadota > Gammaproteobacteria > Steroidobacterales > Steroidobacteraceae > Bog-1198. The sequence goes on from DATMKO010000282.1 coordinate 7,388, forward strand.
CGAATTCACCATTGGCGGCAACAATGCCCTACAGGCCAAGTTCGGCAAGCCCAACAAGGTCGTGGCCAGGCGTCCCGACGCAAAGGCGCGCCCGCGCCGCCGCTTGCCGGCATGACGCTGCGTCCTTGACTTCACCGCACGGTAATTATAACTTGAGTCTACTAAGCACCCGTCGAGGAATGCCCACATGACCTATGCGACCGATCGGCTTTACTGCGACGCTGACAGCCACATCTTGGAAACCAAGGATTGGATTTCAAAATTCACGGATCCCGACATTGCCGCAAAGCTGCCGGAAATGAGCTTGGTGAAATCCGGCACCAAGAGCTTCGAGCTCATCAACGACGCGGTTGCGAAACAGCGGGAACGCGCCGCCAGCGGAGTTGCCGCCATCGATGTGGTCAAGGGGATCAAGGGATGGAATGCGCCCGGCGCATTTGACGCCACCGAGAGAAAGGCCGCGTTGGACGATTTGGGCTTCCAGCGACAATTGGTGTTTTCGACCTTTTCCGCCACCCAGTATCTGCATCACGATGATTTGGATGTGCGCTACGGCGGAATTCGCGCTCACAACCGTGCGATGGCCGCGTTTTGCAATCAAGACCCGCGTCTCATCGCCGTCGGTCAGGTGTCCTTGGTTGATGCGGCGCGCTGCGTGACCGAAATGGTGGAAGGGGTACGCTTGGGGTGCGGTGCATTCTGGATTCCAGGCATGCCGGTGGCGGACAAATCGCCGGGCCACCCGGATTTTGACGTCGTCTGGCAGGCGTTCTGCGACCTGAATGTACCGTTCATGTTGCATGTGGGACCCAACAGATCGACCAAGGCGGCGGAATACGAAAACAACGGCCAGCCGCGGCCGAAGGACATCACCGGCGCGGAAGGCGGCGAAAATCTGCGCGTGCGGGATTTCATGCTGCTGTCCATTGGCCCGCAACAATTCCTTACCGCGCTGGTCTTCGACGGAGTGTTCGAACGCTTTCCGAGATTGCGCGGCGGCGTCATCGAGCTCGGCGCCGGCTGGGTTCCGGAATATCTACGCATGCTCGATCTTAGCCAGAAGATATTCAAACGCACCGATCCGTCGGTGGCGCGCTTGCCAATCAAGGCCTCCGAGTACATCCGCCGCGCGGTGAAATTCACCCCATTCCCGGGCGAGAACGTCGGGCGGCTGATCAAGGATGCCGGCGACGATTTGTTCATGTTCTCCAGCGACTATCCGCATCCCGAAGGCACCGATGATCCCATCGGCCGCTTCGAGCGTACCTTCCATGACATTTCGGAAGAGACCAAGACCAAATTCTACAGCGGTAATTTTCAGAAAATGATGGCCGCGCCGCCGTAGCGGCGGCGCACGCGCTACATGTGGGCATCCGCGGGAACCGCATCCTTGGGCGGGACCCGCGAGCGTTCACGCATCGGCAGTTCCGGAATCATCAGGGTGGCGGTCAGCGCGATCACGACCACGATGATGCTGAGCGCAAAGACGTGTGTCACAGCGTCCGCGATCAGAACTCGTATGCCCTCGGGAATGTTCATGACGCCGGCGTGAACCTGGGCATCGATGGACAGGCTGCGAAGCTTTGACAGGTCGATGGGCGGCAAGCCCTTGGAGGCGGCCCAGGCGGAGAGCTTGCTGTTGAGATTGTTGGTCAATAACGTGCCGAAAATCGCAACCCCCACCGTCGAGCCAATCTGGCGGAAGAACTGGTTGGCGCTGGTCACGACGCCGATTCTGTTGAGAGGTACCGCATTCTGAATGGCCACGCCATACAGGCTCTGCAGCGGACCCAAGCCGATGCCGAGAATCGCCATGCGCCAGCCGAGATCGAGCCTGCTGGTGTGATAGCTCATCTGGCTCATCAGAAAAGTGCCGATCAGCAGCACCGACATCCCGGTCAACATGAAGGGCTTGTAGCGGCCGGTGCGCGTGACCAGCCGGCCGCTGATGGTGGCCGCCGCAATCAAGCCCAGCATGAGCGGCATCGTCGATAAGCCGCTGGTCGTGGCCTGCACGCCCTGTCCGAGCTGCATGAACAAGGGCAGGAACGCCACCACGCTCAAAAACGACATCGACGAGAAGAAGCCGGCGGTATTCGCCCAGGTGAACACTCTGTTGTTGAACAGCTCCATATGGATGATGGGGTCCTTGAGTCGTCGTTCCACCAGCACAAACAAAACCGTGCAGATGAGGAACATCGCAAGCAAACCTAAGACCACGGGCGAACTCCACGCATAC
>DATMKO010000283.1:0-7018 GCA_035571175.1 Steroidobacteraceae bacterium
TCGGCAGGCCAGGTGATCTCGCGTGACTCAATGACCGAGCAGGCGCTCGGCCGCAAGCTCGCCGCTTACGATCGCAGCATCGACACCCACATCAGCAATCTGCGCCGCAAACTGGATCTTCCAGCCGGCAAGAATCCCGAAATCAAGAATGTGCGCGGATCGGGGTATACGCTGACCTGGGCGCAAAGCTAGCTCTCGCTCGCATGCACAGCCTGTACCTGAGAATCTTCGTGCTTTTCTGGCTCGCGATGGCGCTTATCGTCGGCGGCAGCATCGCCACTACTTTCACAATTGCGCTGCACGAATACGAACCGCAGGAACTGCCGCGCCGGCCCTCGGTGGCCATACAGGCCTCGGAGGTCCTGGCACGCGGCGGCGTCAGCGCCTTGAAAGGCTGGCTGGATGCCAACAAGTACTCGATGGGCGACCGCGACCTGTTCATCGTCGGCCCCGACGGCCGCGACATCCTCGGCAGGCATCTACCCGAAGGCGCATTGCGCCGGCTGGAATTCGTCAATCGCGAGGCGGTGGCCGGACTCGAGCCGCGCGGATTTGCGCACCCGCCGCCCGGCAATTTTCGTCCCTCACGCGCCGCGCCGCAGATCGTGGCCGCGGATGGCTCCATCTATACCGTTCTTTTGGTGCCGCGGCGCCCGAGTATCTTCGGCGCGCTAAGTTTGCCGGCAATCTCCCTGACGATTCTCTGCATTGCGCTGGTGGTGAGTGCGCTCACCAGCTGGTGGCTGGCGGAGCATCTCACGGCACCCATTCGCCGTATTCAAGCGGGCGCGCGCGCACTCGCCTCGGAGAATCTCGACGTGCGCGTCAGCGCGGGTCTCGAAGACCGCAAGGACGAACTCGCGGTGCTCGCGCGAGACTTCGATGCCATGGCAGATCAGCTGCGAGCGAATCGCAGCGCAACCACCCAGCTGCTGCGCGACATCTCGCACGAACTGCGGTCGCCGCTCGCCCGCATGCGTGTCGCGCTGGGGCTGGCGCGCCAGCCGCCCGCGGACTATCCGCGCCAGTTGGATCGGCTGGAACGAGAGATCGAACGCCTCGATTCGCTCATCAGCCAGGTTTTGAAGCTCGCGCGTCTGCAGGGCACGGATACAATGACCCAGCGTGAGACCTTCGACTTCGACGAGATGATCGAAGAAGTGGTGCGCGATGCCAACTTCGAGGGAGCCGTGAAGAACTGCCGGGTCGTGCTGCAAGGAGCCGCGAATTCCGCGCTACTCGGCAACCGCGAACTGCTGCGCAGCGCTGTCGAGAACGTGTTGCGCAATGCGGTGCGCTACAGCCCGAACGACGCCCAGGTCCTGGTGTCGATCACACGCGTGAATTCCGGGTTGGAAGTTTTGATTCGCGACCGCGGCCCGGGAGTTCCGCCGGCGGACCTCTCGCGCATCTTCGAGCCGTTCTACCGCGTGGCCGAGTCGCGCGACCGCGATAGCGGCGGCGAAGGCATCGGCCTCGCCATCACGTCCCAGGTCATGAAGGCTCATGGCGGGTCGGCGCAAGCAGCCAATGCCGCGGGCGGCGGCCTGGAAATCCGGCTCAGCTTGCCGGCAAGCGCCGCGGCTTAGATACTCTGCCTCGAGCATCGCTCGTCGGAGAATCATTTGAGCCTGTTTCAAGAAGCCTGCAAGTACATCCCGGGCGGCGTCAACTCGCCGGTGCGCGCCTTTCGCGCCGTCGGCGGCGAACCCATTTTCTTCAAGAAGGCCAAGGGCGCCTACACCTACGCGGCCGATGGGCGCCGCTTCATAGATTACGTCGGCTCCTGGGGCCCGATGATCGTCGGCCATGCGGACCCACGGGTGATCAAGGCCGTGCAGGACGTCGCTGCCGACGGATTGAGCTTCGGTGCGCCCACCGAGTTGGAAACGCAACTCGCCAAGCGCGTCATCGAACTCATGCCTGCCATCGAACTGGTGCGCTTCGTCAGCTCAGGCACGGAAGCGACCATGAGCGCGATCCGTCTGGCGCGCGGCTTCACCGGGCGCGACACCATCGTGAAATTCGAGGGCTGCTACCACGGACATTCCGACTCGCTCTTGATCAAGGCCGGCTCCGGTGCTCTGACACTGGGCGTCCCCACCTCTCCTGGCGTGCCGAAATCGCTCGCCGCCCACACCGTGACCCTCAACTACAACGATATCGACCAGGTGCAGCGGGTTTTCCGCCAGATCGGCGAGCAAGTCGCCTGCGTCATCGTCGAGCCCGTCGCCGGCAACATGAACTTGGTCCTACCGGCGCCGGACTTTCTGCAAACCCTGCGGCGCGAATGCGATCGCGCCGGCGCAGTGCTGATCTTCGACGAGGTGATGACCGGCTTTCGCGTGGCCCTGGGAGGCGCGCAGGCGCTCTATGACGTGCGCCCTGATCTCACCACGCTCGGCAAGATCATCGGCGGCGGCATGCCGGTGGGCGCATTCGGCGGCAGGCGCGACATCATGGAACGCTTGGCGCCTCTCGGCCCCGTTTACCAGGCCGGCACATTGTCCGGAAATCCCGTGGCGATGATTGCCGGCCTCACGACTCTCGAACTGGTGAGCGCGCCGGGGTTTCATCAGCGATTGGGCGCCCAGACCCTCGTATTGATGGCCAAGCTGGCGGCGGCCGCAGCGGATGCCGGCATTGCATTCGCCACCAATCAGGTCTGCGGCATGTTCGGAATTTTCTTCACGGCCGAGCGCGATGTCGATCGCTACGCCAAAGTCATGGCCTGCGATGTCGAGCGCTTCAAACGCTTCTTTCACGGCATGCTGGCGGAAGGAATTTATTTCGCGCCTTCCGCCTTCGAGGCGGGATTTGTCTCGGCGGCGCATTCGGCGGCCGATATCGAGGCGACTGCGGCGGCGGCGGCGCGCGTTTTCTCCAGCTTGCAAAGGTAGCGGGATGCGGGCCTTCGCTTGGTTCCTGGCTGCCTTCTTGCTCGCGGCTATGATCGGCGCGCTGCTTTCCTATCCCGCATTTGAACTGACTTCGAGCTTCGCGAATTTTGCGTTCCATCGCGTCGCGAGCCGCATCGTCATGTTGCTGCTGGTCGTGGAGCTCGTGTGGCTGTGCCGGCATCTCGGAATCGCTCACAAACCGGACCTCGGCTACGGCCTGCCCTGGCGCAGATTCTTGAAGGTGAGCCTGCTGTGGGGAGCCATCGGCGCCGCCACGGCCGCCGTCGGCGCCGCCTTCCTGCTGGCGACGCACCTGCGTGTAATGCAATCGGGCTTGACGCTCACCGGCTTCAGTTTGCTGCGCATATTTGCGATCGGGTTGGCATCGGGAATCGCCGTCGCGCTGTTGGAGGAAACCGTGATGCGCGGCGCGATGCATACGGCGATCGAGCGCGAGTCGGGACCGTGGACCGCCGCCCTGCTCACCGCCCCCCTGTTCGCCGTGCTGCATTTCTTTGCCAAGGCCAGCATTCCCGCGGCGCAGCTTAACTGGGGCAGCGGTTTTGACTTGCTGCTGCGCTCTTTCGCTCCGTTGAGCCATCCGACGCTGGTCTTCGATTCGTTTCTGGCGTGGTTGCTGGTGGGCTTGATCTTGAGCCTCACCCGCGTGCTGACCGGCAATATCGCGGTGGCGATCGGGCTGCATGCCGGTTGGGTCCTGGTATTGCGTATGCTGCAGGAAACCACCGGCAGCGGCGATGCACCGGGATATTCTGTCTGGGTGGGGCGGTTCGACGGCCTGCTGGGGCTGTGGCTGCTGCCCTGGGGCGCATGCATTGCCGCCGCGCTGTGGCTGACTCGCGCCATCTGGGCGCCGCCGGCCCGTCGCTAGGGGCCAAGGCCGCGCATCAATTGGAGTCCCTCAAGGCCAGCGGACTTAGGGCATCCAGCCGCTGAATTGGATCTTCGAGTTCCAGGCAGAATTGCTTCTCCGCGGCAGCGATCGGCAGAATTTCCGCCAAGCGGTAACCGACCCACGCCGCGTCGCCCAGCTGCATTTCGATGCCGGCATAGACCTCGCCAAGTTGCGGCAGCACGGTTTTCAGCAATTCCGCCAAACGCGCATGTTGATCCGGCAGCGCGATCTTGGGCTCGGCGAGAAAATTCTCGATTTCCGCCAAGTTCAGCCCGTCGGCCTGGACCTTGCGGCTTTGGATGCGGAACCGCTGCTGGCCGATGCACGACAGACCCAGGAAGCCGTCTGACAACTGATGGAAGTCGACGATCTTCGCCAGCGTACCGACCTCGAATGTTTCCGCCGGCCCGACCTCCTTGCCCTCGCGGATCAGCGCCACGCCGAATTGTTGTTCCCCCCGCATACAGCGTCGCACCATGTCGACGTAGCGGGTTTCGAATATCCGCAGCGGCAGAGGGCCGTCGGGAAATAAAACGATGTTGAGCGGAAACAGCGCGATCGAGGTTGCCGCCGGGCTCACTTGCGGGCCCGCAGTGCCGCCAGCAGCTGGTCGTGCAGGCCGCCGAAACCGCCGTTGCTCATCACCAGAATATGATCGCCGGCGCGGGCTTCCGCGGCGAGCCCCGCCACCATCGCATCGACACTCGCCGCAATGGTTGCGCGTCTGCCCAGCGGAGCCAGCGCGCTGCCAAGATCCCAGCCCAGATCCGCGGTGCCGAGCAGCCAGCTTAAGTCGGCCGCTGCCAGCGCAGGGGCCAATTGCTCGCGGTGCACGCCTAATTTCATCGTATTGGAACGCGGCTCGACCACGGCGATGATGCGCGCGGCGCCCACCCGCGCGCGCAAACCGTGCAGCGTCGTCTCGATGGCGGTCGGGTGATGCGCGAAGTCGTCGTAAATGGTGACCCCATCGACCACGCCGCGTACTTCCATGCGCCGCTTGACGCCGTTAAATGAATTCAGCGCCACGGCCGCGCGCTCCGGACTCACGCCCACGTGATGCGCCGCGCCGATCGCGGCCAATGCATTCATGACATTGTGTTCGCCGAGCAAGCTCCACTCGACCGCGGCGGCCGCTCGGCCGGCAAAATTCACCGTGAATCGAGTGGCCGCCGAGCCTTTCGCGATGTGCGCACTCCAATCGAGGCTCGCGCCGTTGAGACCGAAAGTCTCGCGCGGCGTCCAGCAGCCCATCTTCAAGGTGGTGGCGAGCTCGCTGTCTTGGCCGTTTACGAGGAGACGTCCGGCGCCCGGCACGGTGCGCAGCAGTTGATTGAATTGGCGCCGGATCGACGCCACGTCCGGATAAATATCCGCGTGATCGTACTCCAGATTGTTGAGAATCGCGGTGCGCGGACGGTAGTGTACGAACTTGGCGCGCTTGTCGAAAAACGCCGTATCGTATTCGTCCGCCTCGATGACGAAGAACGGCGACTTGCCCAATCGCGCGCTGCAATCAAAGTTGCTGGGTACTCCGCCGACCAGAAACCCGGGCTCGAGGCCCGCGTGTTCGAGAATCCAGCACAGCATGGCCGTCGTGGTGGTCTTGCCATGGGTGCCGGTCACGGCGATCACATGTCGCTCGTGCAGAACCTGTTCGGCGAGCCACAAAGGACCCGAGGTGTAGGCCATGCCCCGATCGAGCATGGCCTCGATCACCGGGCTGCCGCGGCTCAGGGCGTTGCCAACCACCACGATGTCCGGGTTGAGATTCAACTGTTCCGCGCCATAGCCCTGAACGAATTCGATGCCGAGAGCTTCGAGCTGCGTGCTCATGGGCGGGTACACATTGAGGTCCGCGCCGGTGACGCGAAATCCGGCCGCCTTGGCAATCGCGGCCACGCCGCCCATGAACGTGCCGGCGATGCCCAAAATATGCACATGCATCGTCATGTTTGCGGCAACAACAGCTGCTCGAGAGCTATCGACAGCACCAGATACCCCACGCTGATGACGCCGCCCAGCATAAAGCCGGAATCCAAGGCCGCACGCCAGATGTTGGCGCAGCCGAGCAAGTACCAGATCAATCCGACGTACAGCAGCAATCCCAGAGGAATCGAAGCGAAGCGGTCCGCGCCGATGATGCGCAGGATTGCGCCCACGGGATAGAGAACGATTTCCGCGAGCACCCCGATTCCAAGCAATGCGATGGCTGTCTGCAAGAAACGCTGCCTGCGCCGCGCCAGCTTGAGCACCGCCCAAGTGAAGCCGAGGGGCAACCCGATGCTCAGCACGATGCGCAGCGGGATGCCGTCATTCGGTCCCGGCGGGAGGAGCGCGCCCACCACTTCCAGCAACGCCGCGGCGCAGGCCACCAAGCCCAACAGGAACGTCGACGCCGGCAGATTCGCCGGCGTTTGCCGACCGAGTGCGATCTCGAAAAATGCTTTTGTCAGTCGCAGCATGTTTATTCAGTCATAATTAATTCCAAATTGTACACGCGGATCAATGATGACTGAGGCGATTTGGATCGATCGCGGCGAGCAACTCGAGGCGCTTGCGCGCGCATTGGCACCGCAAGAGTCGATCGGCGTCGATACCGAATTCTTGCGCGAACGCACTTTCTTTCCCAAGTTGTGCCTGCTGCAACTGAGCGCGGCGGGACAGGTATGGTTGGTCGACACCCTGCGGGTGGGCAGCCTCGAACCGTTGATGCCCTCGCTTACCGCTGCGCACTCGCGCAAGCTGATTCATGCCGCTCGCCAGGACCTTGAAGCCGTCTATCTGACCAGCAAACATGTGGTGTCCCCGGTCTTCGACACGCAAATCGCGGCCGCCTGCATTGGTTTGAAGCCCCAGGTCGGCTACGCGGAGCTCGTGAAAACATTGCTCGATGTGACGATACCCAAAGGCCAGACGCGCACCGATTGGTCGATGCGGCCGCTGACCCGCGCGCAGCTGGAATATGCCGCGGACGATGTTCTGCATCTGCAGGCGATTGCGATCGAGCTGACCAAGCGCCTGCGCGCATTCGGCCGCGAGCACTGGGTACGCGAGGATTGCTCGGGGTTGGAGGACCGGCGCCTGTACGAACCGGACCCGGCCTTTGCATGGGCAAGGCTGCGCGGCATGGGGCAATTGGCGCCTGCGCCGCGCGCACGCGCCCGGACCATTGCCGTATGGCGGGAAAAAGCAGCGCGCG
>DATMKO010000284.1:0-19426 GCA_035571175.1 Steroidobacteraceae bacterium
GCCGTCGCCAACTTCCGCGCCGACGGCCCCCGCATCGTTGACCGCCACAGCGGCTTCCGAAGACCCGGCAGCCGCAACTGAGCAAGCCAAGGCGGAGGCGAAGGCCAAGGCCGAGGCACAAGCCAAGGCCGATGCCGACGCCAAGTCCAAGGCGATCGACAAAAGGCTGCGGGCGATGGGGTACAAGCCGATGAATACCAACGGCACCCTGCGTTATTGCCGCAGCGAACAGCAGCTCGGCAGCCGCTTCGAGCGTCAGGTGTGCGGGACTCCCGAGGAGCTGGACTTTGCCGAACAGCAAGGCAAGGAGACCGTGCGCCAGATACAGCAGAACAACGCATCGCTGCCTGGCGGCAAGTAGCCGCAAAAGCTGAAGGCCCCTCTCGTGCGCCACCCACTCTGTTTCGCCGTTTCCCTCGGCGTGGTGGCCTTTTCTCAAGCTATTGCAGCCGATCCGCCGACATCGGCAGCAGCACCCACGGCCGCCACAGCGCCAGCATCGTCACCAACTACGGCGGCTCCTGAAAAGCCGACAGCTGCGGCGGCGCAAGCCCAGGCTGTGGCGCAGGCCAAGGCCGACGCATTGGACGCACGGTTTCGCGCGCTGGGCTACAAGCCGGTAACCCGCAAGGGATTGAAGTTGTACTGCCATAACGAGCAGCAGATCGGCAGCCGCCTCGAACGCACCGTTTGTAACACGCCCGAGGAACTGGACTTCGCGATTCTAAACGGGAGATACCCAGGACCTGCGGGACTGATCGGACTGTCGGGGATCAAATTCAATTGACGCTTAAGGCGATCCGATCCCAGACCCGGGATGCCGTGAACCCGGTGTAACGCGCGCCCTTGAAGCTCACCATCTCGATCAGACGCTGTCCATCTGCCGTCAGGCTGTAGTGCTCTTCGAACGAGGCGGCACGTTCCTCGTCGGCGTCGTTGCCCTGCACTATCAGTGTTTTGTCCGACCAGCTACAGCGCGGCGGCGGTGCGTCGCGCTCGGACGGCAGGGCATCCTTATCCTTGGAATCGTCGTGGTGATGCGACTTTTTTTCGTGGCTACCGGGTTGGCAGACACGCGATTTGCCATCCGAGGTAAAGGTCAGGATCCCGCCGGCCTGCTTGATTTCGAGTCCCTTGCCGGGCCAACGTAGGGCTTCGCCCAATGCGCTCATGGGTGGCGTTGAAGGGCCAATGGCGCCCGGATTGCCAAGACCCGGGGCGTTGCCGCCACCGCGCCCACCCCCGCGGCCTCCTCCTTGACCTCCTTGTCCTCCTTGTCCGCCCGAACTCCCGCCGCGCGCTCCTCCCGCCTGGGCGCTGGCGGCTTGCGCGAGGTGCGTCGGATCGTCGCTATCCGCCGGGTTGAGCTTCCATTGACCGCTGAAATCGACGCCAGGCGGCGGCGCAGAGCTCTGCTGCTCGCTGGCGCACGCGCTGAGGAAAATGACTGCCGCAAACACGGCGAACCGCATGATGCCCCCTTGAAGATCTAGGGGAATCTTATAATGAATTCAGCCGGTGGAGTGATGCGCGCGGCCGGCCGCGCGCAGATCATTGGGTCCGCATATCCAGACGCGGCCTTCGAAGGGCTGGAAGCACACGCGCACGCCCTCGGTCCGGCGCATCGTTTGCGCGCCGCAGGCAATCTTGCCGTCGGCGAGATCCGCTTGAATCAAATCAACCAACGAAGCGCTGGGCTCACCCGCGTCGGTCGGCGGCAGGGCATGCGCGAGAATTCGCGCTTGAACTTCATCGCGCGGCGAGGCATTGCCGAGCACGGCGCGTTTGAACCGATCGAGCACCACCAACACTGAACTCAATGTGTTGTCCGTCACATCGCTGGGACGTCCGGTGCCGCCCATGAATCTCAAGTGCAGCAGCCCGCCCACGCCCCGGCCTTCATCATGCAGGCAAAGCGCCAGCGCCCCGTGCAAATCGGCGATCAAAAGCATGGGTTCCGGCGAGACGTGATAAGTGTCAGGTGCGACCGATACTTCCGGGAGATCTTTGGCCAAATGAGGGACCCTTTGATTACCACCGCGATGCTGCACTGAACCCTGGAATCCCTCTGCCAAGCAAATCACGGTTTCTAGCTGTTCCTTAAGGAACTGTTCGGCGTTCCTGAGGAACCATTCGGCGGATTGACAAGGATCGGCAATCACTGACAAGGATCGGCAGTCATAAGCTCATGCCGTGAGGTAATTGGCGCTTTCGAGCTGCTGCGAAGTATGGTTGTAACATGTACCGCTACGACCTCACGGACAGGACTTTGGTTAACGAGCGCGTGGCGCAATTTCGCGACCAAACACGCCGCTTCCTGGCGGGAACTTTAAGCGAGGACGAATTTCGGCATCTGCGATTGCGCAATGGATTGTACATTCAGCGCCATGCGCCAATGCTGCGGGTGTCGATTCCCTACGGGTTGCTGTCATCGACGCAACTGCGCACCCTGGCGGGCATCGCACGACGCTACGATCGCGGTTACGGGCATTTCACGACCCGTCAAAACATTCAGTACAACTGGCCCAAGCTCGAGGAAGTTCCGGACATTTTGGCGGAGCTCGCCGAGGTCGAGATGCATGCCATCCAGACCAGCGGCAATTGCATACGCAATATCACCTCGGATCACCTCGCCGGCATAACCCCCCACGAACTCGAAGACCCCCGGCCGTGGTGCGAGATCATCCGCCAGTGGGCCACATTTCATCCCGAGTTCAGCTATCTACCCCGCAAATTCAAGATTGCGGTCACCGGGGCCCCGCAAGACCGGGCCGCCTCGCTGGTTCACGACGTGGGCGTGCATATCGTGCGCGGGCCCGACGGCGATCTGGGTTTCGAAATCCTCGCCGGCGGCGGCCTGGGACGCACGCCCATCATCGGTCAGGTGGTACGCGAATTCCTGCCGCGCCAGCATTTACTGTCATATCTGGAAGCCATACTGCGCGTTTACAACGCGGAAGGCCGGCGCGACAACCTGACCAAGGCGCGCATCAAGATTCTGGTGCGCAGTTTAGGGCTGGAAGAATTCACCAGGCGCGTCGAAGCGGAATGGGAATTGCTGCGCGATGCCGGCCCTCGGGTCGACGACGCAGAGGTAGCGCGCATGCGCGGCTTCTTCCATCCGCCTGTTTATCGAACGCTGACCGACACCAATCCCGATGCGGGAAAAAGCACGGCATTTCGCGCCTGGTACCGCTATAACACCGCGGCGCACAAGGTGGCGGGATATCGCGCAGTGTATGTGTCATTGAAGAAGCCCGGCGTGGCGCCCGGCGACGCCACCGACGCGCAGATGGAATTACTCGCCGATCTCGCCGATCAATTCAGCTGCGGCGAAATACGCGCGACCCACACTCAAAACCTGCTGCTTGCCGACGTCGAACAGGAAAGGACCCATGAACTCTGGCAGATCCTCGAGAAGGCGGGTCTGGCGACGCCCAACATCGGGACTCTGACCGACATCATCTGCTGCCCGGGACTGGACTTCTGCAGTCTCGCCAACGCCGGGTCCATCGATGTTGCGAGGCTCATCAACGAGCGCTTCGACGACTACGATTACCTATACGATCTGGGCGAGCTCGAAGTAAAAATGTCCGGCTGCATGAATGCCTGCGGATACCACCATGTCGGGCACATCGGAATACTCGGCGTGGATAAGAGCGGCGAGGAGTGGTATCAGATCACCATTGGCGGCGCGGCGGGCGCCGACGCCAGCTTGGGAATGGTCATCGGCCCCTCTGTCCCCAAGTCCGAGGTGCCCGAAACCATCGCGCGATTATTGGAGGTGTATGTCGAACAGCGGCAGCCGGAGGAACGATTTCTCGATACGGTGCGCCGCCTCGGCGTGAAACCCTTCAAGGAGAGAGTGTATGCCGCGCCGGTTGCTGCGTGATCGTCAAATAGTCGAGGATGAATGGCTGTATTCGGCTGAAGCAGCAGGCAATGCGCTTGCACCGCTGATCGTGACGGTCGATGAATGGCGGAGTGATCGCGACACATGGCTTGCGCGCGGCAGCCGCTTGGGATTGCAGATCGCGCCCGCCCACAAGATCGAACCTCTCGTCCAGGATCTGGGATTCTTTACGCTGATCGCCGCGGAATTCTCCGGGCCCGCCGAGGGGCGCGGCTATACCCAGGGACGCCTGCTGCGCGAGCGCTTTGACTTCAAGGGCGAGCTGCGCGCTACCGGCTACGTGCGCCGCGATCAGCTGTTTTTTCTGGCGCGTTGCGGCTTCAACAGCTTTCAATTGTCAGACGCGGACATCGAGGACGCGCTGTTGGCGCTCTCGACCTTCTCCGCAGCGTATCAGCCATCGAATGACATGGGCCTCGAGTTCAAGCTGCGTCGGGGTATACCTGCCAACGCCTGAAGCGCAATCCCACTTTTTTGCCGGTACTGAATCGCTCCGCTTCGAAACGCTCGCGGCTGATTTCCGCCTCGAGCGGCTCATGGACGGGTTGACCTTCGGCGCATAAGTCGACGCGCACGATGGGCCCGATCACCCGCACCGCGACCACGGTCGCCGGCCAGCCGGAAGCGGGGTCTCCGATTTCGATCTCGTGGGGACGGATCAGGGCGACATTTTTCCCGGCGCCGGCCGGCAGGCCTCCCGCCGCCGAGATATCGATGGGTCCGATGTAGGCTCGGCCATTGCGAGTCTGCACGGGCAGCTCGTTCACCTGTCCCAGGAAGCGATGCACGAACGCCGAATTCGGCAGGTCATACATCTCTCCCGGAATTCCGGATTGTTCGATGCGCCCTCGATTCAGCACGACGATGGCGTCCGCCACTTCGATGGCTTCCTGCTGATCGTGGGTCACTATGATGCTGGTGAAATGCAGTTCATCGTGCAGGCGGCGCAGCCAGCGGCGCAGTTCATGCCGCACCTGGCTGTCCAGGGCGCCGAAAGGTTCGTCCAACAGCAAAACCTTCGGGTCGACTGCCATCGCACGCGCCAGCGCCACGCGCTGCCTCTGGCCGCCCGATAGCTGCGCGGGGTAGCGGTCCTGCGCCCAGCCGAGCTGTATCAGCTCGAGCAGTGCCTGGACTTTCTTGCGGATCTCGGCGCGTGACGGGCGCAACCGGCGGCGCTTCACTTTCAGTCCAAAAGCGACATTCTCGAACACCGTCATGTGACGGAACAATGCATAGTGCTGAAATACGAAGCCCACCTTGCGATCGGCAATGGGCCACAGAGTCGCGTCATTCCCGTCGAACAGCACTTGGCCCGCGTCTGGTATCTCCAGACCGGCAATGATGCGCAGCAGGGTGGTTTTACCGCTGCCCGACGGCCCCAGCAGCGCCAACAATGCACCGGTCTCGACCGTAAGATCGATGTTTTCGACCGCGGCAAAATCGCCGTACTGCCTGGTGACGCCGCGCAATGCAATGCTCATGGATGTTCCCTCCCAGTCCGATCGCGCCTCAAGCGAGCCGCGGGGCGCAGCTCGGGCTGACGCCATTCAAGAAAGCTTTTTCCCGCCAGCGTCAGCAGCGCGAGCAGCGCAAGCAGCGAGGCGACCGCGAAGGCAGCGGTGTAATTGTATTCGTTGTAAAGAATTTCCACGTGTAGCGGCATCGTATTGGTCAATCCGCGGACATGTCCGGAGACCACGGAGACGGCGCCGAACTCGCCCATGGCCCTGGCATTGCAGAGCAATACCCCATACAGGAGACCCCAGCGGATGTTCGGTAGCGTCACCCGCCATAGACACTGCCAGCCGGTCGCGCCGAGCGACAGCGCAATTTCTTCATCGGCGTTGCCTTGCGCCTGCATCACAGGAATGAGCTCACGGGCGATGAACGGGAAGGTCACGAAAACAGTCGCGAGGACGATGCCGGGCACCGCGAATACAACGTGAATGTGCTGGGCGCGAAGATAACCGCCGAACCAGCCGTGCGTGCCGAAGATCAAGATGAAGATCATGCCGGCGATCACCGGCGAAACGGCAAACGGCAGATCGATGAGAGTGACCAATGCGCTTTTGCCGCGGAATTCGAATTTGCCGATCGCCCATGCGGCGGCGATGCCGAATGCGAGATTCAAGGGCACCGCAATCGCCGCCACCAGCAGCGTGAGCTTTACGGCAGCCCAGGCCATCGGCTCGGAGACGGCGCTGTAGTAGGCGCCGAAGCCTTTCGCCAGCGCCTGCACGAAAACCGCCAGCAGCGGCAGCACCAAAAACAGGACGAGGAACAGCAAAGCGGAAGCGATCAGCAGCAGCCGGCTCATCAGCGCTCGCCATGCCGGGTCGACGCCCAACTTTGCAGCGCATTGATGCCCAGCATCAGCGCAAAGGACAGAACCAGCATGACCACCGCAATGGCCGTGGCGCCGGCGTAGTCGTACTGTTCGAGTTTGGTGACGATCAACAAGGGCGCAATTTCGGATTTCATCGGCATGTTGCCGGCGATGAAAATTACCGAGCCGTACTCGCCCACGGCGCGCGCGAACGCGAGTGCGAAACCGGTGAGCAGCGCCGGCCATAGCGCGGGGAGTATGACGCGCAAAAAAACCTGCCATCCCGATGCGCCGAGCGTCGCCGCCGCCTGTTCCACCTCCTGATCGAGATCGTCGAGCACAGGCTGCAGCGTGCGCACCACGAACGGCAGTCCGATGAATACCAGCGCCACGACGACTCCCGCCGGAGTAAACGCCACACTGATCCCCAACGGCGCAAGCCGCGCCCCCAGCCAGCCGTTCGGCGCATACAGAGCAGTCAATGCAATGCCCGCCACGGCCGTGGGCAGCGCAAACGGCAGATCCACCATGGCGTCGACGAGGCGCTTGAAGGGAAATGTGTAGCGCACCAGCACCCAGGTGACCAGCAGTCCGAAGCCGGCGTTGATCAGCGCGGCGATCAACGAGGCGCCGAAGCTCAATCGCAGGGAGGCCAGCACTCGCGGCGCCATCACCACTTCCCAGAAATGACTCCATCCCGATCCGAAGCTGCGAATGAATACCGCGGACAGTGGAATCAATACGATCAACGAGAGATACACCATGGTATATCCCAATGTCAGTCCAAAGCCCGGAAGCACGCGCCGAGGCGCGCGTTCTTTGATTGCCACTGGCGCGGTCGTCAACATGCGCTCGATTACTTGCCGTAGATCCTGTCGAAGGTACCATGATCCGCGAAGTGAGTAGCCTGCGCCTTGCTCCAGCCGCCGAAAGCGGCATCGATGGTGAGCAGCAGCGGAATGTCTTGAAATCGATTCGCGTATCTAGTTGCCACCGCTGCATCCCGCGGGCGATAAAAGTGCTTGGCCGCTATTTCCTGTCCTTGCGGAGAATAGAGGTACTTCAAATATTCCTCCGCCACGGTGCGCGTGCCGTGTTCATCGACGTTTACATCGACGATGCTGACCGGCGGCTCCGCGACGATGCTGACCGACGGCGCCACAATGTCGAATTTGTTGGGGCCCAATTCTTTGACGGCCAGGTAGGCCTCGTTTTCCCAGGTCAGCAACGCATCGCCGATGCCGCGCTCGACGAACGTCACCGTGGCGCCGCGCGCACCGGAATCGAGTACCGGCACGTTGCGATACAGCGTTCTCACGAAGGCTTCGGCCGTCGCATCGCTGCCGCCCGGCTGTTTAAGCGCCCAGGCCCACGCCGCCAGATAAGTCCAACGGGCACCGCCCGAAGTCTTCGGACTCGGTGTGATTACGCTCAACCCCGGCCGCGCCAGGTCGCCCCAATCATGAATATTCTTCGGATTACCCTTGCGCACCAGGAATACGACGGTCGAGGTATAAGGCGCGCTGTTATGCGGCAGCCGCCTCTGCCAATCCGGCGGCACCAGACCGCCCTGCGCCGCGAGCGCGTCGATGTCGTATGCCAGCGCCAGGGTCACCACATCCGCCTCGAGGCCCTCGATCACTGCGCGCGCCTGCTTCCCCGACCCCCCATGACTTTGGTTGACGATGACGGTATCGCCGGTCTTGCCCTTCCAATACGCGGCAAACGCCTTGTTGTACTCGTCGTAAAACTCCCGCGTCGGGTCATAGGAAACATTCAGAAGTCGGACGGTGGCGGCCGGCGCGCTCGCCGCGCCGAGTCCGAGCGCGAACCAAGCGCCCGCGAGAATCGCGGCAACAGGCGGCCTCAAGGTATGTCACGCAGCGGAATCTGCAGATGCTCGAACGTACGATCGACCTCTTCCTGGGTTTCCAGCTTTTCGGTTTCGCGCACCAGCTTGCGGGGCAGGTGCGGCGCCAGCAGCTCGATGAATTCATACATATAGGCTCGCAGCAGCGCGCTGCGGCGAAAGCCAATCCAGGTCGTGTGCCCCTCGAACAGGTGCGCGGCATCGAGCACCACCAAATCACCATCGGTTGCAGGATCGATGGCCAAACGGGCCAATATCCCCACCCCCAAACCAATGCGCACATAAGTCTTGATCACGTCCGAATCGCGCGCCGTCAAGGCCACGTCCAGCGATAACCCGGCGGTCTCGAACAAAGCAGGCAGCGAGGAGCGGCCGGAAAAGCTGAACACATATGTGACGATCGGATATTCGGCCAGCTTCTTGAGCGTGAGCTTTCCGGCCGATGCCAGTGGGTGGCCGCGCGGCACGACCACGGCCCGGTGCCAGCGATACACCGGCAAGCGCACCAGGTGCGGGAATAGCTCATCCGAGCCGGTGGCAATCGCGAAATCGACTCGATCGCGCGCAACCATTTCCGCGATCTGCTCCGAAGTACCCTGGTGCAGGTGCAGGCGCACTTTCGGATACTTGACGCGAAATTCCCGGATCACCTGCGGCAAAACGTAGCGCGCCTGCGTATGCGTCGTGGCGATCGACAATGTGCCGCCATCGGCTTTGCGCAGCTCCGCCGATGTGCGGCGAATATTTTGCATTTCCCGCAGGATGCTGGTGGCGCGCGAAATGATTTCTTCGCCTGCGGCGGTAGTGCGCGTGAGCGCCCGGCCCTCGCGCTCAAACAGCTGGAACCCGAGCTCTTCCTCCAGCAATTTGAGCTGGCGGCTGACGCCGGGCTGCGAGGTATGCAGCTGCCGCGCAGCCGCGGTGATGTTCAGGCCGTTTTCGTGCACGGCTACGAGATAACGCAATTGCTGAAATTTCATCTGCCTACGGTGCCTTTATGTTTCAATGAGTTGCCGCACGCCAAGCATATAAGGATAGCGCGCCCGGCGCTTTAGGACGCTTACTGGGCCGATCACAAACAGGCATGTCCTCATGCCGCTTAAGTTCTTCAGCGCGCCGCTGGTTCGCCCTATAGTGCGGGAGATGCGCGAACCTCCCGAAAGACTTGAATTTGCGTGCCGCGCCAATGCCTTAGGGTGGCTCCCGGATGAGGGATCGCGGCAGTGACCTATTTTCCGGTGTTCTTCGACCTTGCGAAGCAACCGGTACTCGTCGTCGGCGCCGGCGAGGTGGCGTTGCGAAAGTTGGCGCTGCTCGAGCGTAGCGGGGCAGCAATTACCGTGGTCGCTCCGCAGATTCATCCCGAACTCGAGGCCAGGGCCGCCGCGGGCGCCATCAACCTACATGTGCGCGAATTCGTTCCACAGGACTTGGACGGCATGCGGCTGGTCATCGTCGCAACCTCGCGGCGCGCAATCAACCGCTGGATCGCCAAATTGAGCGACTCCCGCGGCATTCCCGTGAACGTGGTCGACGATCGCGAGGCATCGCGCTTCATCGTTCCGGCCATCATCGATCGCGACCCGGTGCTCGTGGCGGTGTCCACGGGCGGCACGTCGCCGGTATTGGCGCGCCGCTTGCGCGAACGGCTCGAAACGCTGCTGCCGGCAAAAATCGGCGAATTTGCCAGTTGGCTGCAGACGCTGCGCAGGCCCGCAAGACGGCGATTGCGCGACATCGACGCGCGGCGCAGATTTTTCGAAAAACTCGTCGACGGGCCGGCCACCGCGCGCTTTGTCGCAGGCGACAGGCAGGGCGCGAGGCGCGTCGCGCATCAATTGCTCGCGACGAGCGCGGGCGCCCCATCCGCAGCCGGCGAGGTGACGCTGGTGGGCGCCGGACCCGGCGACCCGGAACTGCTCACACTCAAGGCGCTGCGCGCACTCCAGGACGCCGATCTCATCCTGCACGATCGTCTGGTACCTCAGTCCATTTTGGATCTGGCGCGCCGCGACGCCGCGCGGATTTCCGTCGGCAAGGCCGCCGGCTGTGTCGGCAGCACGCAAGCAGAGATCAACTCCCTGCTCATCGAACATGCGCAGCAAGGCAAGCGGGTGGTGCGACTGAAGGGCGGCGATCCCTTCATTTTCGGGCGCGGCGGCGAAGAGCTGGAAGCGCTCGCGCAGGCGCGCATCAATTTTTCGGTTGTGCCCGGCGTAACCGCGGCGGCGGGCTGCGCAGCCTACGCCGGTATTCCCTTGACGCACCGTAACCATGCTCACAGCGTCACCTTTGTCACCGCTCACACCGGGGACGGCCGGGAGCCGGATTGGCGTGCTCTGGCGGCGCCGGGCACGACGGCGGTGTTTTACATGGGCCTCGCCCGGGTGCAGCGCATCGCCGAAAAACTCATGGAGCACGGAGCCGCAGCGAGCCTGCCCGCCGCCATCGTTGCCCAGGGCACCTTGCAAAATCAGCGCGTCATCGCTGCGACCCTGGCGACCATTGGCGATGCCGGTTGCCGCGCGCACCTGGAATCGCCGGCACTGCTGATCGTGGGCGAAGTGGTATCGCTGCATGCGTCGCTTGCCTGGTTCAACACTGAAGCGCTGCGCGACGCGGCGCAGACAGCTTAAGAAGCGCTCTCGAGCGCTTCGAGAAACCCGCGTTCGGTTATCCAGGCTTTATTGAACAGCCGCGACTGGTACTTGGCGCCGCCGTCGCACAGTACGGTGACGATGGTGTGGCCGCGACCCATTTGCTTCGCCAGCCGCACCGCCGCGGCCACGTTGATTCCCGCGGTGCTGCCGAGCAGCAGCCCCTCTTCGCGCAGCAACCGATAGACAAAATGCACTGTTTCGGCATCCGAAATCCGCACCGCATCGTCGATCGGCGCTCCCTGAAGATTAGCCGTCACCCGCCCGGTGCCGATTCCTTCGGTGATCGATGAACCGCCGTCGCTTTTCAATTCTCCGTCCTTCACATAGTGATAGAGCGCGCTGCCCGGGGGGTCGACGAGAACGATCCGCACCGCCGCGGACTGCGACTTGAGATAGCGCGCGACTCCCGCCAGCGTTCCGCCGGTGCCGGTGGCGGCGCAAAAGGCATCGATTTTTCCGCCGCTCTCGCGCCACAGCTCCGGGCCCGTGGATTCATAATGCGCATCGCGATTCGCGGTGTTGTCGAATTGGTTGGCCCAGACGGCGTCAGGCAATTCTTGAGCCAAGCGGCCCGCGACTTTTTGGTATTGGTTCGGGTTGCTGTACGGCACGGCGGGCACCCTGCGCAGTTCCGCCCCTAACGCCTCGATGATTTGGTACTTCTCGGTGGCTTGATTGTCGGGCATCACGATCACGCATTTATAGCCGCGCGCATTGCAGACGTGCGCAAGCCCGATGCCGGTGTTGCCGGCGGTGCCCTCCACCACGGTACCGCCTGGTTTTAAAACGCCGCGACGCTCGGCATCCAACACGATCCACTTGGCGGCACGATCCTTGACCGATCCGCCGGGATTCATGAATTCCGCTTTGCCCAATATCTCGCAGCCGGTCTCGTCGCTCAAACGCCGCAGGCGGATCAGCGGCGTGTTGCCGATCGAATCCGTAAATCCATCGCGGATGTTCATCGAGGAACCTTGAAGCGATAGCGGTTGCGATTCATCGCGCAAAATCTACGCGATTCGCACAGGTTGCTGGTGAAAAAAGAATCCCCGGGCAAGCCGGGGAACTCGAGTGGAACTGGTGCTTGGGTAAAAACCCTACACGTCCGTAAGTGGAAGATACGCCGCACAAAAGTGCCAAAACGTTCGACCTTGTTTGTGTCGTCCAGTGTTGCAACTAAGTAACGCTGGAAATAAACACGAACTGCTTTGTAATTGCATGATAGTCGATAATCTAGATAAATCCAATAGTTAAGATGAACTAGTTAGAGTTTGCTGCACTATGTCAAACATGTCGTCAATTTGTGACAAAAACCACACTTGGGAAATTGAACGACTTTTCGGCAACCGACTCAAGGTTAAGGGTTCACAAATCGAGGATGCACACGGCGAGTTTGCTTTTCGGCAGTGCTTCCTCCAGATTCGCGCAAATCCCGAGGAGATCCCATGAAATATCTGCATACCATGGTCCGGGTAACGGACATTGAGCAATCGCTGCGCTTTTATCGCGACGCGCTCGGCCTTCGAGAATTGTCGCGCAAGGACTACACCCAGGGCCGCTACACGCTGGTGTTTCTGGCGGCGCCGGGCGATGAAGACGCACAGGTCGAACTGACGCACAATTGGGACCCGGAAGAATATTCCGGCGGCCGCAACTTCGGGCATCTGGCTTACGCGGTCGACAATATTTACACCACCTGTCGGCGCCTGATGGAACATGGCGTCACGATCAATCGGCCGCCGCGCGACGGCCGGATGGCGTTCGTGCGGTCGCCGGACCGGGTGTCGATCGAGTTGCTGCAGAAAGGGGCGGCGCTGCCCCCTGCGGAGCCCTGGACCACCATGCCGAATGTCGGCCAGTGGTAGCCACGGAAGGGACTCAGAACATTTCGGAGGCGTCCGGAGGCTTGATCTCGACCTGCGTCCGCGACGGGATGTGCTCGCCCGTGATCATCTCATTGTAGCCCTGCCCCGGACCCACCATGGGATAGACGCCGGCGTCACGATCGATCATGACCTCGAGAAAGGCCGGTCCCTTGAAACGGATGAACTCTTCGATGACGCGCGGCACGTCCGCTTTCTGATCGAGCCGCGCGGCATATTTGAACCCGTCCGCCATCGCCGCCTTGACGAAATCCTTGGTATGCAGGCTCTTGTCGCTGGCGCTCAGGCGGCCCTTGTGAAAAAGCTTCTGCCATTGCTTGACCATGCCGTCGCCGAAGTTATTGAGCACGATCACCTTGATCGGCAAATCGTAAGTGGTGACCGTTTCCAGCTCGCCGATATTCATGCGAATGCTGGCATCGCCGTCGATATCAATGACCAGACGATTGCGCTGCGCGAACTGCGCGCCGACCGCCGCCGGCAATCCGAAGCCCATGGTGCCCATGCTGCCCGAGGTCAGCCACAGCCGCGGACTGCGGAAGTCGAAGTACTGCGCCGCCCACATCTGATGCTGCCCGACCCCGGTGGTGATGACGGCCTCGCCCTTGGTGAGCCGATTGATTTCCTCGATGACGTAGTAGGGCTGAATGAACTCGCTGTCGCGGGCGTAATTCATCGCGTACTTCACGCGCAGCGCGTCGCAGTGCCGATGCCACTGCGACCAATCGCGATTGAAGCCGCTGCGCCGGCCGAACTCGAGCAAGGCGCGCAGCGCCTCCGACATCATGCCCACATGACTCCAATCGACGCGCTTGACCTTGCCGATTTCCGACGCATCGATGTCGAAATGCGCAATGAACTTCGCCTTGCCGGCGAATTTGGCAGGGTTGCCGGCGACGCGATCGTCGAAGCGCGCGCCGAGCGCCAGCAAGCAGTCGCAATCATCGACCGCGTAGTTGGCAAAGGCGGTGCCATGCATGCCCAGCATGCGCATCGACAAAGGATGCGTGGTGTCGACGGCACCGATTCCCATCAGGGTGGTGACCACCGGAATCTGAAACTCTGTGGAAAATTCGCGCAGTTCCTGTGCCGCGCCGCCGTTGATCACGCCGCCGCCGGCGTAAATCATCGGCCGGTGCGATTTTCCCAGCGCCGCGAAGAAATCGGCGCATGCGGCCTCGGGCAATTTGGCTGCCGTCAAGCGGTTCATCCGCTGCCGGTAACCCGGGACCGGCAAGCTTCCCGATCCACGAAACACGCCCTGCCAGTTCTGCACGTCCTTTGGTACATCGAGAACCACGGGGCCCGGCCGGCCGGTGCGTGCGATCTCGAATGCGGTGCGCACCGTGGCCTCCAACTTGGCGGGATCGGTGATCAAGAAGACGTGCTTGGCCACCGCTCCCATGATGCTCGGCACCGGCGCCTCCTGGAATGCATCGGTGCCGATTGCCGTGGTCGGCACTTGACCGCAAATCACCACAATGGGCACCGAGTCCGCCATGCTGTCGCGCACCGGAGTGACGGTGTTGGTGGCGCCCGGACCGGAGGTTACCAGCGCCACGCCGACCCTGCCACTGGCGCGCGCATATCCTGCCGCCATGAACCCCGCGCCCTGTTCGTTGGCCGGCACGATCAGCGGCATTGCGGAATCGTGTTCGAGGTTGTAGCGAAACACGGCGTCGTAGATCGGCAATATCGCGCCGCCGCTGTAGCCGAAGATGGTCTCGACGCCCTCGTCGGCCAATACCTGGACGAGCATGTCCGCGCCGGTCATGGTGCGGCCCGCCAGTGGATGCGCGGTTTGATTCTTAAGGTCGTAACGGTCCTTCACCCAAGAAAGACTAGCAGTTCCCGCTCTGGCGCCCAAGTGTGAGCCCCCGTATCCTTCGCGAATGCGCCATCTGATCGCCATACTCCTGCAAAATGAAGCCGGCGCATTGACTCGCGTCGCCGGCCTGATTTCCGCCCGGGGATACAACATCGAATCGTTGTCGGTGGCCGCCACGAATGACCCCACGGTTTCACGAGTCACGCTGGTGACCGTGGGCTCGGATCACGTCATCGCGCAAATCAATGCGCAGCTGCTGAAGCTGGTCGATGTTGTCGCGGTCGAAGACATGACCGGCGGCGACACCATCGCGCGCGAGTTGCTGCTCATCAAGCTGCGGATCACGGCCGAGCACGTCCAAACCGTAGCCGCGCTGCTCGGCCGGGTCGGCGGCAAAGTATTGTCGACCAATCCTTCGAGCTACATCGTCGAGCTCACCAGCACCGAGACGGAAATCGGCGAGTTCATCGCCAATATCGGCGCATTCGGCGAGATCATCGAAGTGGTGCGCAGCGGGGTGCTCGGCATCTCGCGCGCCAACCCGCGGCTGCATGCCGTCAAATGATCGGATTCTTAAGTTCTGAGGATATTCAAAAGTCATGCCTGAAATCGAAGTCTCGCCGCATCACGCTGCGGATCCCGACACCCGTCGCGTCGGAATCTTGGTAGGAGTCGTCGGCATTCTATTGTCGGTGGTCACCATTGCCTCGCACCGTGCGCACACCCAAGCGGTGATTCACCGCACCGAATCGAACGATCAATGGACCTACTATCAAGCCAAGAAGATCCGCGAGAACACCAGCGAAGTGGCGCTGGCGTTGCTTACCACCTTGAGTTCGGATTCTGCCAAAACCGAGGCGCCGGCACGCAAGCTCGAGGCCGCACGCGCCAAGTACGCGGCAGACGCAGAACGGATTCAGGATGATGCGCGCGCCAAGGACGAGGACACCAAGACCGAGGAGCGGCGCGCGCTGCGCTTCGACATCGGCGAAGGGCTGCTGGAACTCGGCCTGGTGCTCTGTTCATTGTATTTCTTGGCGCGCAAAGCGTTCTTTCCGGCCTTCGGCGTGCTCTCGAGCATTGCCGGCACTGCAATGGGCGCGGCGGGTTTTCTGCTGTGAAAAGCCGAGATTCCGCGCGTTTTTCATTCGCGCTGGCCGTGCTGGCGGCGGCCGTAGCGACCCTGTACGGCGCGAGCAAGCCCGCCGCCGCGGTCACGGGTGCCGCTGCAGCTTTGCCGAGAGTGGAGGCGCGCTCGGACGATTTAGTGGCGGTGGCTGTGGTTCGCGACGACAAGATGATCATTCACCTCAGCCGTTTGCTCGACAATGCCCCGGTGCGCGATGCGGTAATGACGGTGGTGTTGCGCGGCGCGGCGCATGCCACCACCGCCGAAACCGATGGCAGCTATACGCTGCAGACCAAGGATCTGGCGCTGCCGGGCGCCGCGGCGGTCGAGTTTCAGATCAACCAGGGCGCCGCGCATGAGAATCTCAAAGGCACTCTCGAGATCGCCGCCGCGGGCGGTCAGGCGGACGACAAGAGCAGCAGCGCCCGGCAGCTATGGTGGTGGGTGCTGAATTTCGCCGTGTGCATCGGCTTTCTGTGGCTGTTCTCGCGGCGGCGCAAGAGCGCGCAAAGCTAAAAGCTCTGCATCGTCTGCACCAGGAACTGCACCCGCTTGATCCCGGCAATATCGCTGACCGGGAAAGCAAGATCGATGTGCAGCACGTTGCCGAGGCCGGAACGCGTATTGCCGATCCGTAATCCGAAGCCCACGTCCTTGAGCAGCCCCGGATCACTGTTGCCGACGACGCCGCTGCCCCAGGTACGCCCGACATCCGTGAAAATGGCGCCCCCGACCCTTACCAAGCGATAAGGATACCAGTCGGTGAAAAATCTCTGTTCCACCGTCAACAGCGCGCGCGAGGTGCCCGACTCGAAGCGCAGTGGATAACCGCGCAGACCGTTGTCGCCGCCGAGCAGAAGCTGCATGTCGGGATCGAGCATATAGGTGGTGGTCCCCGAGAGCCCCGCGTACAGCAGCCAGTTCTCATGCCAGCGCCAATAGTACTTGGCGGCGGCATCGGCGATCAGATTGCGCGCGTGCCCTTGTTCCAGGCGCGAGGAAAAATCGCTGGTCAAGAACAGCTGCTGGTCCGCGGGCAACTCCAGTCCGCGCAGCGCCTTGGCGGCCAGCATCACCGCGTCGTGGTTGGCGCCGAATGCACTGTCCGAGTAGCCGATTTCGCCGCTGATCTCGCTGCCGAAATACAGATCCTCGGTGCGGCCGATCTCGTTTTCGTCGCCGACTTTTTTGTACTTGTCCTGAAGCATGTCGTAGCCGACGAAGGGATAGGACAGGGTTCTGTCGGGCGGCAGCAGGCTCGGCGGCGTCGGCGTCGAGGTCCCCGGCGTCGGCAGGAAAATGTTGCGGTCGTAGCGCATGCCGAAGGTCCAGCGCCTGGTCCAACCGTCTATGTAGCCGTTGGAGAGTCCGCCGCTCAATTCGTATGAGTTTTGGTTGTCGTTGAATTGATCGACGATGTTGCCCAGGTTGTAGCGGGAGATGGTGCGATCGAAACTCAATCCCAGGATTTTCGCGCTCCAGGTGGTATCCAGCGAATAGAAGGGCTGCTGGATGAGCGCCGAGCGCTGCGAGCCGTCGCTGGAATCGGAGTAGGCGACCAACGACGTCCAGTGCGATCCGAACACATTCGGGTCGGAAAACGCCACGGTATCGGTGGTGCGATCGACGGTGCTGCCACGCGAGACTTGCACCGTCTTTCCCCAGCCCAGGAAGTTCTCTTCCTCCAGATTGAACTTGGTGGAGTTGGTGCCGCCCGAACGGCCGAAGGAGATGCCCGGACTCAAGGTCCAGACATCCTTGGTAATCACCTTGATTTCGACTTTGCCGTCGGCGTAGCGCACGGGGACGACGCGCGCGTCGTAGATGAAGGTCAGCAGACGCAACGCGCGTTCGGTTTCCGCCAGCTTGCGCGCCTGGTATTTTTCGCCGCTTTTGAACAGCAGCTGCGCCCGAATGGTCGACGGCTTGGTGCGGATGTGCAGACGATCCGCGAGGCGGTACAGCTTGTTGGTCTCGCGCTGGTCGCTTTCGTCGAATATGTTGCGAACGTCGATGTCGATCTTGCCGATGACGGCTCCCGCCGCTTCCATGGCCGCGTCGCTCGGCAAATCCGCCGGTCGCGGGTAATCGATGCGGGTGTGCTCCAGGTCGTTGAACTTTGCCGCAAATCCCGGCTGCGCGATCGACGCGCTGAGGAGGGTGAATGCGATCAGCCGTCCGCCGTCGGATAGCCTCATCCGGCAAACAGACTACAAAGCGGCGTTGTCGCTCTCGCCGGTGCGGATGCGCAATACACGTAGGATATCTGTGACGAAAATCTTGCCATCGCCCACCTTGCCGGTTTTTGAGGCTCCCACTATGGCTTCCATCACCTGATCGACGAGCTCATTCTTGACGGCGACCTCGATCCGGGTCTTCGGCACAAAGTCGACTACGTACTCAGCGCCGCGATACAGCTCGGTATGGCCGCGCTGTCGCCCGAATCCCTTGACTTCGGTGACTGTCATGCCGGAGACGCCGATTTCCGAAAGGGCGGCGCGCACGTCGTCCAGCTTGAAGGGTTTGATGATGGCGGTGATCAATTTCATTATAGACTCCGGTCAACGTTGGGCCGTCAACGCAATACTATTACGATTGCCCCGGCCAGGCACATAAGATATGCAGGAACCCCGCGGGGGCGATGCTTGACGGGCTCGAAGTAACGGTTCCGCAGCGGCAAGGAGCAATCCAGGCGATGTTCGGTTTGGCTATTCACGGCGGTGCGGGCACCCTGCCGCGCGCCGAAATGGGGCGCGAGGCGGAAGTGAAGTATCGCGCCGGCTTGCAGGAGGCGATCGACGCCGGTTTCGCCGTGCTGCACGCCGGTGGGACGAGCCTGGATGCGGTGACCCAGGCGGTGATTCTGCTCGAGGACAATCCCTTGTTCAACGCGGCGCATGGCGCCGTGTTCACGCTCGAGGGCCGCAATGAATTGGATGCCGCGATCATGGACGGCAAGGATCTCAAGGCCGGAGCGGTTTGCTGCCTCACGCGAATCAAAAATCCGATAAAGCTCGCGCGCGCGGTCATGGAGCAATCGGAGAACGTGATGCTGGCGGGCGCAGGCGCGGAGGAATTTGCCTTGAGCCGCGGCTTTTCATTCGTGCCGCAGAGCTACTTTCATACTGCGGAGCGCTGGAAACAACTGGAGCG
Organism: Steroidobacteraceae bacterium; assembly: GCA_035571175.1. Classification (GTDB taxonomy): domain Bacteria; phylum Pseudomonadota; class Gammaproteobacteria; order Steroidobacterales; family Steroidobacteraceae; genus Bog-1198. Next base: position 18,766 of record DATMKO010000284.1, read on the forward strand.
CATCCGCGGCGGCGATGCCGGACTTTCGGCGCTGACCATTTCGCACCTGGGCACAGTGGGAGCCGTCGCGCTCGACGCTGCGGGCCGGCTTGCCGCCGCCACCTCCACCGGCGGCATGACCGGCAAGCGCTATCAACGCATCGGCGATTCACCCATCATCGGCGCCGGCACCTATGCCGATGACCGTTCATGCGCCGTGTCTGCCACCGGACACGGCGAGGTGTTCATTCGCGCCGCGGTCGCGCACGACATCTGCTCACGTGTGCGCTTCGGCGGGCGCAGCCTGGGCGAAGCGGTTCGCGAAGTCGTCATCGAGGAACTGCCCGCGATGCGCGGCGAGGGGGGCGTGATTGCAATCGACCCGCGCGGCGAAATCGCCATGGAATTCAATTCCGAGGGCATGTTTCGCGCCAGCAGAAGAGCCGGCGAGGAACCGCAGATCGCAATCTATCGCTGACGTTAGGCGTCGACCTGGCTGCGGCGCTTCTCGAAGCGGCCGGTCGTCATGGTGTGGTATTCGGCCTCCATGACGATGACGCGATTTCTGCCCTCTTCCTTGGCGCTGTACAGGGCCTCGTCGGCCAGTTGGATCAGTCCTTCGAGTGTGCGGTTGGCCGCCGGCAGCACAAAGGCGGCGCCGATACTCACCGTCAGTCGACTT
>DATMKO010000285.1:0-4062 GCA_035571175.1 Steroidobacteraceae bacterium
GATTCCACTGTGCTCACAATTGCCCCTTTGCGTCAGGCGTTGAATTGGCCGCGACATCGGCACGGTTCCACCAACCGCCGCCGAGCGCCTGAAACAGCGCCGCCGTGTCCGCGTAGCGCTGCGCGCGAACCTTGACGAGCGCGATGGCGGCGGTCTGATAACTTTGCTGCGAGCTTAAGACCTGCAAATAGCTGGCCCCGCCGCTCTTGTATTGCGCCTGTACCAACGACAGGCTTTCCGCCGCCGAGCGTGCGGCCAGTGTTTGGGCCGCGACCGCGTCGGCATCGGCATTGAGCGCATACAGCGCATCGGAGACATTCTGAAACGCCGTGAGTACCGTGGCCTTGTAGTTGGCGAGTGCTTCCTGCGCCGCCGCCACGGCTGCGCGCCGCTGGTGCACCAGTTGGCCACCCTTGAAAATCGGCTGCGTGAGCGAGGCGCCCAGGCTCCAGAGCACCGATCCGGGCGAGAAGACGTTTGAGAAGCTGCCTGCCTCGCCGCCATAAGTGCCGGACAGCGTGATTTGCGGCAGCAGGTTTGCCGTGGCGACCCCGACCTGCGCGGTGGCCTCATGCAGCAATGCCGAGTATTGCCGCACGTCGGGCCGCTGCTCGACCAGCTTCGACGGCAGGGTCACGGGAAGATCGAGCGGCAGGGTCAACGAGTCGAGATTGAATTCCGCGGCACTGAAATCCGCCGGCAGCGATCCAACGTACGTCGACAGAAGATTGCGCGCCTGGGCCAACTGGCTGCGCAACGGCGGCAAGCTGGCGAGCGTAGATTGCAAGAGAGACTGCTGCTGGAGCACGTCGGCGCGCGACGCGCCGCCGGCCGCAACCCGGCGCCGTGTGATGTCGAGCTGTTTTTGCTGCGAGTCGGCGATGTCCTCGGTGGCGGCCAGTTGCGCGCGCAAGGAGCTTTCCGTAATGGCGGCCGTGACGATATTCGCCGTGAGGCTAAGATAAGTCGCCTCCAGGGAAAACCTTACGTACTCTGCCTGGGCTCGCAGTGCCTCGACTTGACGGCGTACTCCACCGAAAGCGTCCAGTGTGTACGACACATTAACTTCCGCGCTGTTCAAGGTATAAAGGACCGAACCGGGCACCGGCAATCCTATGGCCGCGGCCGGCTCTTTCACCCGCTGCGCGGCCAATGCGCCCGACACGCTCGGATAGAATGTGCCGCGCTGTGCCGCCAAGGTCTCATTCGCCTGCCGAAGCGCAGCCTGCGCAGCTTCCAGCGTTGGATTGTCGGCGATGCCGCGCGCAATCAGCGCGTTGAGATCGGGCGATTGAAACAACGTCCACCACTGGCCGGGAATGTCCAACCCGTCAATGAACCGCTGCGCCGATACATCGGCCGCGGGAGCCGCGTGGGTTTCCGCAGGCAGCGCGCCCGGCGGTGCGAACCCCGATGTGTGCGGAGCCGCTGGCGCTTTGAAGTTTGGGCCGACGGCACAGCTGCCGAGGAGCAGCGCCGCGGCGGCGGTACATGCGGTGATGCGCTGTTGGCTCATAGGTAAGACCGCGACGCTAGCCATTCTAAGTTGCAAGAAACGATCGGCGAAAATGACATGGGTCGTTTTTCGGCTCAAGTATTTACGGATTAGATATTTGCTTGATAAACTATATTCTATATAATAGTTAGCATGCAAACTAATTCGACATTAGCTCAGTTTGAATTGGTAGAGGCCAATCTTCAGAACTTGAGCACGCGAGTGGCCGACGTGCCGGCCACCGGAATTCTTCTGTGCCGCCTGCTCATGCATGTGGGGCGTGAAATGGCGACCATGTTCGAGCAGCAGATCAGGCCCTTCGGCCTTGCCGAAGCGGAATTCCGGGTGCTGACCACGCTGTTTTCGCAGCCCGAGGGCGCGGCCCATCCCAGCGATTTGTGCGTTCGGACGTCGCAAAGTCCGGCCAATATGTCGCGCATCAGCGATGCGCTTGTCAGCCGCGGCCTGATTACACGTGTCTTGAGCATCCAGGACCGGCGTCGCATGGTGCTGCGGATCACCGAACAGGGCGAGGAGTTCGTGCACCAGTTGCTGCCCAAACTGTTCGCGCCATTGCGCGAGATGCTGAAGGATTTTCCGGAAGCAGAACAGCGTCAATTGAATGCTCAACTCAAGCGCCTGGGGTGTGAGCTCGAGCAAGCATCGATAACGGATATTGCGGAGCGCGCCGTATGAGGCCATTGGCGCTCCCCGCCGCCATGATGGTGGTTGCGATCGCCACGCTGTGCGCTTGCGCGGGATTTCCAGCGAAGCAAAAGCCGGTGCGCTTGCCGGAAACCGCGCCGCTCGATGGCGCGGCCTTCAGCGGCGGCGGCGACTGGCCGGCCCGCGAGTGGTGGAAGCGTTACCAGGATCCCACCTTGGATCAATTGATCGAATTGGGCGCGGCAAATTCACCAAGTTTGGCGACGGCGCGCGCACGTTTTGATACGGCGCGTCAGTCGGTGCGGCTCGCGGCGGCCGCCTCGGGTGCGCAAGTGACCGCCAGCGCCGACACCGATCGCCAGCGGTTGAGCGATAACGGCATTTTTCCGCCGCAGCTGCTGGGTTTTACCTGGTACAACCAGTCGGATCTGGGGCTGCAAGCGAGCTATACGTTTGATTGGTGGGGCAAGCAGCGCTACGCCGTGGAGTCCGCGATGGATCAAGCGCATGCCGCGCAGGCGGATCGAAGCGCCGCGGCGTTGATGCTCGCCAGTTCGATTGCCGATACTTATTTTGGCTGGCAATCCGATGAAAACCGCCTGGTGCTGGCGCGCGAAAACGAAAACAGCATCGAGTCGGAGGCTAAAGTCACCGCGGCCCGCGTGCGCGCGGAGTTGGATTTCGCGGACGATATCAACCGTTCCGACCTTGCGCTGGCTGCCGCCCGGGAACAAATCGCCGCGCTCGAGGGTTCTGCGAAGCTGCGCATCGTCGCGTTGGCGGCGCTGGCCGGTCGGTCGGTCGGGGAATTGCCGCCGTTGACGCGTAAACCTTTGCCCGCGTTTCCGGCCCTGCTGCCGGATAATGTGAAGATCGATTTGATGGCGCGCCGCGCCGACATCACCGCCAGCCGTTGGCGGGTCGAGGCCGCAGAGAGAACTCTGGATTCCGTCCGCGCGGATTTCTACCCGGATGTGACCATCAATGCGCTGGCAGGGCTTTCGAGCATCGATATCGGCAAGTTGCTTGAATACGGCAGCCGCGTGCCCCAAGCGGGCGCGGCCATTCATCTGCCGATCTTCGATGCCGGTCGATTGAAGGCGCGCTACGGCGGGGCGCAGGCTGCCATCGACGCAGCCGTTTCCAACTACCAGGACACGGTGATCAGTGCGGCACGCGATGTGGCCACACAGGCCGCGACGCGTGCGCAAATCGAATCACAGCGCGCGCAGCGCGTGCTCGAAGTCGATGCGGCGTTGCGCATCAAGGATACCGCGGCTGCGCGGGTGCGCCAGGGGATAGCCGATTCCCGCACCGAGTTGAAAGCCACCGAGTCCTGGATCGAGCAGCGCGACGCTTTATTGCAGCTCGATGCCGCGGCGCTCGCGGCCGATGTGGCTCTGCAGCGGGCGCTCGGCGGCGGCTACGAAAGCCCGCAAAAACTTGCCAGTGCCGCTGCGAAGCCGGCGGCCCCATCAGCCACAGTGACACCATGAATGCGAACACCGAGTCTTTGGCTCCCACGCCTGCGAATGGCAAGCGGCGCAGGATTCTTCTTGTCATTGCGCTGATCTTCATCGGCATTGGCGCGCTGGCTGCGGTGTATTGGGTTTTGGTGCTCTCGAAGCGCGAGAAAACCGACGATGCCTACGTGAACGGCAATAAAGTGACGATCTCCGCCCAGGTTGCGGGCACTGTCGTTGCCGTTCTCGCCGACGATACCCAGCTCGTGAAGGCCGGCCAGGTACTGGTGAAGCTCGATCCCATCGATGCGGAAACTGCCTTGAGCCGCAGCGCAAACGCCTTGGCACAAACGGTGCGCCAAGTGCGGCAGCAAAAAGCGACGGCTGATCAATACGATTCGGCGATCGAAACACGAAGGTTGGAGCTGGCGCGCGCCG
>DATMKO010000286.1:0-14462 GCA_035571175.1 Steroidobacteraceae bacterium
TGGGCGCGCCCATGTACAGACCGGTGAGCGCCTCACCGTCCGATGTCAGCGTCAAGCGTCCGATCGGGCTTTCGACATAGCAAAAGATGTTCATGGATTAACTCCCAAGGACTGCCATAGATAATGTGCCGCATACGCGCGCCACGGCCGCCAGCCTTCTGCGCGCGCTTGCAATTGCTTTTGCGAGGCCTGCGCGGCCCTCATCAGCATCAGATCGCCGCTGGGAAATGCGTCAGGCCAGTGCAGCGCGCGCATCGCAATGTAATTCGCCGTCCATGGGCCGATGCCGGGCAGCGACATCAAGGTTTCGATCTGCTCCTCGACATTGGCCGCAAAAGACAGCACCACCCGCCGCTCCATCACCGCTTTTGCCAGGCTCACCAGGCAGCGCGCGCGATTCCCGATCATGCCGAGCGCGGCGACATCGTCGGGCGCCGTCGCCGCCATCGATTCGGCGCGCGGGCTTATGCGATTCAGTTCCGGATACGGCGTGGCGATCGGCGCTCCGAATACATCAGCCCAGCGTCCCGAGATCGTCGACGCCCCTTTCACGGAAACCTGCTGGCCCAGAATGGTGCGCACCGCGAGCTCGAAACCATCGAATGCTCCCGCCACCCTCAGACCTGGAATCCGCCGTACCGTGGCCGCCAGAGTAGGATCCTTGCGAAGCAAGGCGCTCACCGCATCGGGGACGGCCCCGAGATCGAACAGCTGCTTGACGCGTGCGATGACCGCACCGATGGCTGAAGTCAACGAGGGCGACAATTCCACATTCAGGGCGCTGCCGCTCTTGTGCATCGAGACTGCGATCCATCCATAAGCTTCGTCAATGGCAACGGTGCGCCGATAATGCGTCGCATCGGCCATTTCCACGCCGGGAATGGCGCGCAAACGCAAATAGGCCAGCAGATGATCCCAGGCGAATGGCGGCCGAAACTCCAATTGCACACTCAAAACCTCGGCGCCGCTCGCTTTGCCGCGAATCGCGCGCGGGCTCAAACCATAGCGGGACTTGAACAGCGCGTTGAAGCGGCGCACGCTGCCGAAGCCGCTGGCGAATGCGATCTCGGTCTGGCTGAGCGAAGTTTCTCGAAGCAGCCGTTTGGCCAACAGCAGACGCTGTGTCTGCGCCAGCTCGATCGGCGATACGCCGAGCTCCGCCTGCGTGACCCGGCGCAGATGCCGATCGCTGATGCCGAGCGATGCAGCCAGTTCTCCCACATGCGCACTCGACAGCGCGTGCTCCTCGATGCCGGCAATGGCAGCGCCCACCAAGCGAGATACCGCATCCACGGGCGCAAGCCCCGGGGCCCGTTCCGGCCGGCAGCGCAGACATGGCCTGAAACCTGCGCCCTCGGCGGCGGCGGCACTGGAGTAGAAGCGCATATTCTCCCGCTTGGGCGGTCTTACCGGGCATATGGGCCGGCAGTAGATGCCGGTCGAAGCCACCGCAACATAAAAGCGTCCGTCGAAGCGCGTGTCGCGGGCCCGCACCGCGCGATAACAAGCGTTTGAATCGAGTAACATGGCGATCAGCATACTCAATCGGCGCGTCAAATACTCGCCGTTTTCGGACCTCAAGATTGCATTGTTGCGGAGAGCAAAATGGGCAAATCAATCAGCTATCAACGTCCGGATGGCGAAAGCGTCAACGGCTACCTCGCGGAGGGCGCGCGCGGCGGCAATGCGCCCGGCATCGTCGTGATCCAGGAGTGGTGGGGACTCAACGATCAGATTCGCGGCGTCGCGGACAAGCTGTCGGCGGCCGGGTATCGGGCCCTGGTGCCGGATCTTTATCGCGGCAAGGTGGCGCTCGAGGCGAAGGAGGCCGAACATCTGATGAAGGGACTCAACTTCGGGGTGGCCGCCGGCCAGGATGTGCGCGGCGCCGTGCAGTATCTCAAGGCGTCGGGCAGCGCCAAGGTCGGCGTGACCGGATTTTGCATGGGCGGCGCGCTCACCTTGCTCGCCGCGGTCAATGTGCCGGAGGTGGATGCCGCGGTGGTGTGGTACGGCTTCCCGCCGCTCGAGTATGTCGATGCCACCAAGATCAAGGCGCCGCTATTGGCCCACTGGGGAACCGAGGACACCGCTTTTCCGATCGCAAAGGTGGATGAGCTGGAGAAGAAACTGCGCGATGCGCGAGTAGCGTTCGAGTTCCACCGTTATCAGGCCAAGCACGCCTTCGCCAACGAGACCGCGGACTCGAAGAACCTGCCTTTCTTGAAGCACGATGCGGCGGCCGCGGAGCTCGCCTGGCGGCGCACGATGGAGTTCCTGGCAAAGCACCTGAAATAAGCCGAGGCGGCCGGTACTTATTGCCGCGCCGCCGGCAACGGCTGTCCCATGCGCGCCGCCACCTCCGCCCACAGCGCCGAATAAATCTGCGCCGCCGCACTCCTGGGCGCGAAAGCCGGGATCGGCGCCCGGCGCACACTCATGCGTTCGATATCGCTCATGTACGGCACTTCGGTCGCGAGCATCATTGGAAATTGCTCGCGCGTGTTTGCGATGACCTCTTCGTGCAGCGACTTGCGGCGATCCACCATCGAGAAGAACGGCAACAGCAGCAAGTCAGCCCAGCCCTCGCCGACTATGAAGTCCCGCAACTGCACCAGCATGCGCACCGACAACGGAGTGGGGAGCAGCGGCACGATGATGGCATCTGCGGCACGCAGCACGTTCTCGGTCAACAGTGAGATGCCGGGCGCGCAATCGAGGAATAGCGCCGAATAAACATCGCGCAGCGATCGGCTCATTTTCAGCAGCCGCTCGGTGGGCCGCTTTCGCTCAGCGAGGTGCACATCGAAATTGCGATAGGAAAAATCCGCAGGCAGGAGATCCAAGCCAGGGTATCCGGTCGACAGGATCAGTTCCGGTAGCTGACGCTTGCCCCTCAGCAGTTTCTTGGCGGAGGCGCCTTCGTGAGGTTCGCCTCTCAAGGTGTACGTCGCGGCACCCTGGGGATCCAGGTCCCATAACAAGGTGGGTCGGCCGCCCGCGGCGCAAAGAAAGCTAAGGTTGACCGCCGTGGTCGTCTTGCCGACCCCGCCTTTGATGTTGGTGACGGCGATGATTTTCATCGCTTCGGCTTGGCTCGAGCACTCGCCTGCGATCCTGATAACCGCGGCGGGACTTGCGGCTTCCGGAATAATCAAATCGTCGGGGGATTCGCTCAATATAAGCCCCGCGATCAGCCGCGTCGCAAGCCGCGCAGCATGCGCGGCGTGGCAAGCCACTTGAGTGCTGCGCGGCCGGCGCGCACCGTGTCCTCAAAAGCCACGCACGCAACCGCATTTTTCTTCCAATCGATGGGTATGCCATTGTGGTTTCCGAGCAGGCAGGCCGTGAGCAGTGCCCCCAGATCCGGTTGATGGCCGACGAGCGCCACCCGCTTGCTGCGATCCTTGGCCAAAAGCGTGAATACCGACTGCACGGCCGCGCCCGGCGAGAGTTCGGCGCTTTCCTCGGCCGGCGGCCAACCGGCCACCTCCGTCAGAATCTTCGCAGTCTGCCTGGCGCGAACCAATGGACTCGTGAGAAGTCGATCTGGCGCCTTGGTGATCAGCTTTAGTCCGGCGGCGGCCTGCCGCGACCGCCTCATCCCCGATGGCGACAGCGGTCTTGCGCCATCGTCGCGCCAGCGATGGCGATCGCGCTCATATGCAATCGCGTGTCGAATGATCAACAATTCCACTGCATCACGGAGCGAAGTCGGGCGTGTTTGGTGCCGCGGCCGAATCCCGCAACTTCATCCGCAGCGTCTTCCATTTTCCGCGAATCCTTCGATAACCCTTTGCATACCGCTTGCGAGCCCGCAGCGCCTCGCCCGCATGATGCTGCGCGAGCCGACCCATCAGAAACAACGTATCCGGCGGAATCCCCTTGGGCGGCGCGCTGGCGAGAGCGTTCAGACGAACGCTCGCTACGGCGGCATCCTGTTGCACTCCGAGCTTCTCCTGCCAGCGGCACAGCGCGCCAAGCATCTCACTGGCGGGTTTCCCGTAGATGACAGCCACTGCCTCCAGCGCGTAGCGCAACTTCTTCACCTGGCCGCGGACCTCGTGAAACTCATCCATCGAGGAATCCAACGTCAGCCGGTCGGCGCGCTTGCGTAATTTTCGGTATCGTCGCCGCACCAATTCCGGCGCAACGCGCAGCGCCAACTCTGTTGACGAGTGCTGTGATGCCACAGAAGGTGCCGCCAGCACTGTTGTCAATTCCTGCAGATTCTTCCGCACCCAGATCGAGTCGAGCACACGCAGCATCCGGGCGTGAGCCCGGCTGCGTTGCGACAGCAGGTGCTGTCTTAAGGGTTTGATGCTGACCCGTTCCGATTTCGGCAACTTACGGCTGAATGATTCCAGCTCGCTCAAGGCCACGTCCAGATCGCGCACCGACCCGAGAGCGCGCAACACTGTTTTGAGCGTCGCCCGGACCTCCACAAACGATGCGGGCAGCGAGGATCGAAACTGGCGCAGGATGGCATCCAATCTACGGCCGGCGACGCGCAAGTCATGCAACTCTTCCGGATCATCTCCCAGGCGGGCAGCGGGCTCGTGGCGATTCCAGGCGGACCAGTAGCGACGGATGTTGGCCACCGCCACCTCGGCAAGGGTCATTGATGCATCCACCGCCGTTGGCGCGATGTTCGGTAGCGGCGGCACCAAGCCCACCGATCTTAAGCTGTATGAGTACTTGGTGTCCGACGCTGCCTCGAGCGCACAGTCGCTGCGCAGCGTCTTCACCAGTGATTGCAGCGGTCCGTGAGAATCCGTGAGGGCTTCCACCTCGACCCGCTGCATGCTGGTTTCCGGTGCTCCGTGTGGGCGCGAGATGGTGGTTTCATCGAGGGCGATCTCACCCAGTTGCTGCAGCTGGTCTTCTCTGCGGATCGCGAATCGCTGTCTCGAAGTGCGTAATTCGAACAGCGGCTGCAAGGCGCGGGCGCCGCTCACGGCCTGCACGCGCGCCCCCACCGGTCCGATCGACTGTTGAAGCGACGCAGTGTCGGTGTTCTCCAGCGTTTCACTCAACTCCAGGCGGTCTGAGACTTCCGCGCTGGCGGAGTGCAACGACTTGAGCGTTGCTTCCGGCTTTCCGGACCCGGAGCGGATGCGCAGCGCGAAGCCCGCACGATTTATTCGCCAGTCTGCCGTGTCCAGGTACGTATCGAAAATCTGCTGAGTGGCGCGAGGTTCGAGGACCAGCCCATCGATGGTGCCATGGTCAGCCAACCAGCGGCGCACGGAGCCAAGATCGGTGCACGCAAGCTGCCATTCCACTTCGCGGCCGTTCATATGCCCGGGCTGCGCAGCCGCGGAGGAAGTATTTGATGACATTAGTGTGACAGTCTAGAGTATCGGCGCCGGCTTTTCACAGTGCAGCGCGGCAGGCAGGCGGGCTATCGACGTGATACCGTCATCCTTCGGATGAGCACCTTGAATAAGTACCTGATTCTTACCGCTGCGCTGCTATTGTTCAGGCCGTTCGTGGCGGACGCGGTTCCACCCGGCGCGCTCGCCGAAGCCGCCAAAGTCGACTGGCAATGGGGCGTGAAAATTCCGCTGCGCGACGGCGTGCACCTGAACGCCACGCTCTACAAACCCGTGGACCAGAAGGAGCCGCGCCCCTGCCTGTTTACCCTAACGCCGTACATCGGCCAGAGCTATCACGACCGCGGCATGTATTTTGCGGCGCACGGGTATCCGTTCCTTACCGTCGACGTGCGCGGCCGCGGTAATTCGGAAGGTTCGTTCCGGCCCCTGATCCAGGAAGCGAAGGACGGCTACGACGTGGTTGAATGGCTCGCGAAGCAGCCCTATTGCAACGGCAAGATATCGATGTGGGGCGGCTCCTATGCCGGATACGACCAGTGGGCGACAGCCAAGGAGTTTCCGCCGCACCTCGCGACCATCGTGCCCGTGGCGTCGCCCGCCGCGGGTGTCGATTTTCCGGCACACAACAATGTTTTCGGGCCTTATGAAATGCAGTGGCTTACGTTTACCAGCGGTCAGGCTGGTCAAGACCACCTGTTTGGCGACGACGCCTTCTGGACCGGGATGTTTCGACGCTGGATCGAGTCCGGCACTTCGTACCGCAAGTTCGATACCTTCCTCGGCAATCCATCGCCAATATTCCAGGAGTGGGTTAGCCACCCGGACCTCGACGCCTATTGGGATTCGTATAACCCCAGTGCGGACCAGTACGCCAAATTGCAGCTGCCGATCCTGACCATCACGGGGATGTACGACGACGACCAACCCGGGGCGCTTGCCCACTACCGGCGCTACATGCGTGCGGCCACACCGGAGGCCAGAGCGCGCCACTTTCTCGTTATCGGCCCTTGGGATCATCCCGGCACCCGGACTCCCAAACAGGAATTCAGGGGTATGAAGTTCGCAGCCGCGAGCCTCGTCGATCTCCCGCAACTGCACCTTGACTGGTACCGCTTCGCGATGGAGGGAGGACCAAAACCTCAATTTCTGCGCAAGCCGGTTGCCTACTACGTGAGCGGCGCCGAGCGTTGGCGCTACGCCGATACCCTCGAGGCGATTACGGCGGAGTCGCGGCCGTTGTTTCTCGACTCGGGCGGCGCCGCTGCGCGCAATGTGTATGCAGCCGGGAGTCTCGCGGCGGCCCGTGAAGCACGCGGCGCGCCGGATTCATATAAATACGACCCACGAGACTTGTCGCTGGCCAAGATCGAGTCGGAAAGCAACCTCGACTCGGCGCTCGACCGGGAAGTTTTACTCGCGAATCGCGCGCAGCTTGTTTACGTGTCCGCCCCGTTCGAGCAGGACCAAGAACTAAGCGGTTTTTTCCGCTTCGAAGCGTGGATTTCGATCGATCAGCCGGATACGGATTTTGTCGTTAGCGTCGCCGAGATCGGTACCGACGGTACGGTGACGCCGCTGAGCGGGGATTTGATGCGCGCCCGCTATCGCGAATCCCTGCGTTCGCCAAAGCTCGTGACCACAAAAGAGCCGCTGCGCTACGACTTCAATGATTTTACGTTTGCCTCCCGCCTGGTCCGCAAAGGGTGCCGCCTGCAGCTGGTATTGTCGGCGGCCAATTCAATCGGGATCGAGAAGAATTATAATTCTGGAGGAGTGGTTGCGGACGAGACGATTGCCGACTCGCGCACCGTGACAGTTCAGCTTTTCCACGATAACAAACATCGCAGCGCGCTGTACATTCCCGTCGCTGCGCCGGAAACCGCCGTGCCCGCCCGGTGATGTCGGCATCCTGCACTCATGATTCGAGCCCGGGGCCGATGATGAGGAGAAATGCCGCGATCACCACGAGCGCCGCGACAGCCCAGCCAGCACTCCACGTGATGAACACGCCGGGTCGCAGCGGGCTCAACGTCATTGCACCTTGCATGGCGGGCAAACGCAGCATGCCAACGCCGGCGCCGAAGGATGATGCCGCCGCCAATCCAACGGCGACGCCGGTGGGCATGGTCCGATTCAATGCCCCCGCGCAACACGCAAAAACTCCCGCCGCCGCATACGGAATGACAACCAGGCGGAAGACCGGCCGTCTGCCGTCATTCATGCCGACCAAGCGCTTCAGTTCCGCGGCCGCGATCCACAGGGAGAGATAGTAGGCGGCCGCTCCGAGCAGCGTGAGCACACCGCGCCACAGCAGGTGAGGGTTGAGACCGGCAATGAGCACCGCGGCGTCGCCAAAATCGGTGACGCCGCTGAAGGCTACGTAGCCCGAGGCTACAAGCAAATTGAACGCCATGTACAGCCAGAGGAAATAGCGCAGTCTGGATGCTTGCATCGACAAGCGCGGCAACACCCACCACGACAATAATCCAGCAGTAAATTGCAAACCGGGGCCTGCCGCCTCGATTCCGAAAGGCTGACCATTGGGAAAATTGCAGCGCTCGCCCCAGGCGGTCAGCATTGCGTTGTGGCCGCCGACGGCAAGGCAATATCCCCCGTGGCCCAGGGCTTCATGCGTCATCATTGAAGCCGCGTAGGCAAGAATGCCCAGCGCGCCGAGCATCAGTGCATTGTCCGTTGGGACATCCTTCTCCCTGTGCATCTTCATCTCCGCGGGGTGTCGGCATTGGGGTCCTGGTACGCTACATTATCGAATCGCAAACCGCAGTGAGAGGTTTTCCATGCCGTTGTTGATGTGTCATGCGACTTGAGTTTCCTGCGATAGCCTGGGCGTTTTTCGGCGCAATGTGTGCCGCCGCTGCAGCGCCCCCCGATGGTCATCCGGTGCCGCACGTGTCATTCGACGGGCCGTCACTCGCTTTCGATTTTCCAGCCGTTAACATCGGCGTTGCGGAATACGAGGAAGGGCCGACGGGCGCCACCGTGATTGTGTTCAGCAAGAAGGTGTCGGCCGCAGTCGATGTGCGCGGCGGGGCTCCCGGAACGGTCAACACGGATGTGCTGCGGCCGGGGAGCGATTTATCCGTCGTCGATGCGATCACGCTTGCCGGCGGTTCGGCCTATGGTCTTGCGGCGGCGACAGGGCTCGCGAATGCACTCAAGGAGCGGAGCGCGGAACCCGGCGGCTTTAAAAACATCGTGGTGGTGCCGGGGGCGATCATCTTCGATCTCGCCGGACGGCGCTATAACGCCGTGACGCCGGATGAGAAGCTCGCCCGCGCCGCGCTCGATGCGATGCGCGGCGGTTGGGTTCCCCTGGGAGCGCGTGGCGCGGGACGCTTTGCGATGCAGGGAGGGTATTTTGGCGAATTTCAGCATTCGGGCCAGGGTGCCGCATTTCGACAATCGGGTGAGATCAAGGTGTTGGTGGTCACGGTGGTGAACGCCCTCGGCGCCATCGTCGACCGCAACGGCCAGATGTTGCGCTGTGCGCATCCCACGGCCGGCGGCTGCGGTCCGATCGCCGAGCGGATCGCTGCGCATCTTGCGGCGCTCGCTGGTGCCAAGAACGCCGACGCGGATGCCGGGCAACATGCAGGTCTCACCGCGAATACCACGATCACCGTCCTCGTGACCAATCAGTCGCTGCCTCACTCGGCGCTGCAGCGCCTCGCAGTCCAGGTGCACAACTCGATGGCGCGTGCCATTCAGCCCTTTGGCACTGAGTTTGACGGCGACACGTTGTTTGCGGTGTCCACGGGCGAGATCAAGAATGCTGCGATGAGCGGCCCCGATCTCGGCGCGTTCGCATCCGAGGTCGCGTGGGACGCGATTCTTGCCAGCGCCCCGGTGCTCACCAAAGCCGCGGCGCCATCCGAAGTTCGTGTCACGGCTGCCGCCGCGGAGCTGTACCGCGGCCGATACGAATTCGCTCCGGGAGCAATCGCCGAAGTCCGGCCGGCGGGCACTGGGTTGGAAATCGAAGTGGCCGGCAGAGCCAGCCTGTATCTTCCTGCGGATAAATGGGTAGCGCTGACGCCGGTGGCAAAGGATGAATTCGAGCTGGCAACGCCACGTGCCGATCGCCTGCACTTCGACCGCGATGCCTCTGCGCGCATTCTGGGGCTCACCATCAATCCCGGGCCATGGCCGATTCCTGGCCGTCGGCTATAGCGATGCTGAGCTACGTCTACCTGGGCACCAATGATCTTGAGCGCGCGACCGCATTCTACGATGCCGTCCTGGCGCCGCTCGGCATGCAGCGCTGCATAACCCACGATGCGGAATGGGATCGAGTATCCGCGGGTTGGGGAACCTACGAGGACGACGGCGCGCGCGAACTCGCGCTGTGGGTTGGAAAACCCTTCAATCAACTCCCGGCCACGACCGGCAATGGCACGATGATTGCGTTCAGCGCGCGCTCCTGGAAAGCGGTTGATGATTTTCACGCTGCCGCCCTTGCCCATGGCGGAACCTGCGACGGGGCCCCGGGCCTGCGCACCCATTACAACCCCGATTTTTATGCAGCCTATGTGCGCGATTTGGACGGCAACAAACTTGCCGCCGTGTGCCGCGGCTTTCTTGAGAGATCACGCCAGTTTTGAGGCTTGAGGTAAACTTCGGGGGAGTCGCGGGAACCGCCGAAGGAGATTGCCAGTGGATGTTCATCCGCCGCACCAGCCGGTCCGTGGTTGGAAAGACTTCGCCCTCCATTTGCTGACAATTACGGTGGGTTTGTTCATCGCGCTGACGCTCGAAGCCGCCGTCCAGTCGATGCACCACCGGCATCTGGTCCGCGATGCGCGCCAGAATTTGCGTCGCGAGATCGCGGCGAACCACGCTCGGTACGCCGGCAACGCGCGCAGCCTTACGGAAAATCGTGATCGACTCGCCCGCGACATCGAGCAATTGCGCGACCTGCGCGACGGCAAGAAAGTGGATCAGCCCCATCTCAGCTGGAGCTGGAGTTGGGATGGGTTCAACGACACAGCCTGGAACACCGCACGCGACAGCGGCGCCATTTCCTACATGGATCCGGACGCGATTTCAGGTTATGCGACGGTCTATATTCAGCAGGAATACGTCAACAAGACGGCAACCGCCATCATGATCAACGAAGAATCCAGGGCCGGTGCCGCGCTCGAGGTGGCAAGGGACCCCTCGAAGCTGACTGCCGCTGAGATCGAGACGTTGTTGATCAGGTCGGCCGAAATCGATCTAAGCTTCGGGACACTGCAAACGACCATGAAACAGCTGGATGATATGTACGCAAACGCATTGAAGGGCTCTTGAGACACCGCGAAGATGTGGGCTTGAGGCGGGGATCATGACAGGCGTGATGATCAGGGCGTGGGGCAGTGTCGCGTTACTGATGTGCGGTCAAGCGGCACAAGCGATCGAGTGCAAGACGGAAACGGTCGGCGCCGCGCCCTTCACGGCATGTCGGGTGGATTTGACCACCGAGCGCTTGGATCTTTACTGGCGGGACGAGAGCGGCCAGCCGTATCGGCAATTTTCGGCGCTGCGCGAGGCGCTGCAGCGTCAAGGCAAGACACTGGTATTTGCCGTAAACGCCGGCATGTTCCTGCCGGATTTCTCGCCGGTGGGTCTGTTCGTGGCGGACGGTCGCGAACTGGTGCCGCTGAATCGCCGCTCGGGCTCCGGCAATTTCTCGCAACAACCGAATGGCGTCTTTCTGGTGGAGGGCACTGCGGCTCGCGTGATAACCACGGCCGAGTACGCCAAGGAACTCCCCACGCCTCAGCTCGCGACGCAATCGGGCCCCATGCTGGTTCACGAAGGAGAGATCACGACCTCCGCGGTCATGAACCCGCAATCGCAGTTTCGCAAGATCAGGAACGGTGTTTGCGCACCCTCCGCCGCCACGGTGTTGTTTGTGATCAGCGAATCGCCGGTGTCGTTTTACGAGCTCGCCGGCTACTTTCGCGATCATCTGCACTGTGCTGAAGCGCTGTACCTGGATGGTTCGATATCGAGCCTGTATGCGCCGCGGCTGGGCCGCGACGATCACGGCTCGGATCTAGGCCCGATGCTGGCGGTGGTGGCGTCCGGCGGCGCGCCCAGGCATTGACATCGATCATTCGCTACAGGCAACACCTGCAGGTGCTCCGGTAGGCGCCCCGAGCCTGGTTGAGGGGGACTCGAGTTTTTGAAAGCTCAAATGCTGGATCGCCGGAGGATGTGTCGGCGAGAGCGTGAAGAAGGCGCCGACGGTGCCCTGAGTGCATGTGAGATTGAACTGGCCGCGTAGCCAGTTCTCCGCGATGACGGGACCGGCGTTCGCACACTCGCCGACTTCTTCCTTGAGCTTTTGGATTTCGGCGCGGCGCTGGCTGGCTGGCGCATCGATCAAAAAATTCATGGCGGAGATCTGTTTCGCCTCGGCGTCGTCCCAGTGTTTCCATAGATCAATGACATGGCCGCGCATCTCCGTGAGCAGCGGCGAGGCAGGCACCTCGCGTCGCTGCAAGCCGCCGCTGCGCAGCATGACATCCCAGACGTGATTGACGGGCTCTGAGGGCCCGGAGTAAGTCAGTGTGGCCATGGCAAAGATTCCGACACCGTAGTCCGGCAACCAAGCCATGTAGGAGCCGAATCCCGGCAAGCCACCGCCGTGAGCGACGATGTGTTCGAAGCGGCAATCGGTCGAGACTCGCAGTCCATAGCCGTAGCCGGATTCCGTGGCCTGCAATACCCCGTCCTGGCGTCGCACGTTAAGGTTCGCGGGTGTCCACAGATGGCTCATCTCGCGCACGGAACTGCGGCGCACGGGGCCATCATCGGGTGCATCGCGGGGCGGCCATGCCGACAGGTGAAAAGCGACATACCTGCCGAGATCCTGCGCGTCGGTCAGCAGGCCGCCGGCGGAGCCAAAGACACCCTGAGCGAGCGGCGGCTCCTCGAGATATGTGCCGTCGGGCCGCAAGCGGTAGCCGATGGCCCGTTGCGCCGGTGGCACGTCCGCAAATCTGAACGTGGAAGAATTCATCTTGAGCTTCGCGAGGATTCTGTTGCGCACGTACTCATCGTAGGGAACCCCGGAGGCTTTCGTGACGATACGGCCGAGAAGGGCGAAGGCGTAGTTTGAGTATTCATAGCGAGTATCGGGCGGCGTGGAAAATGGCAGTCCCCGCTGCAGCCATCCATCGAGGTCGGCGTCACTGGCGGCAAGCTGCTGATCGCCCCACGGATTGTCCTCGGGCAATCCCGCGCTATGCTCGAGCAATTGCCGGATTTTGAGCGGCGCGGTATCCTGCGTCGGCAGCGCCATCTTTGAGAATTCCGGAATCCACTTCGATACCGGGTCCTCGAGGGATAGCTTGCCTTGATCGCGTAAGTTGAGAATCGCAAGCGCGGTGAAGCTCTTCGTCATCGAGGCGATACGAAACGCCGTGGAGGGTGTTACGGGCGACTTGGTGACCAGGTCCTGCACGCCCGCCGACCCGACGTGCACCAGCTGTCCGTCGATGACGATGCCCCACACCATGCCGGGGATGCGCTTGTCGGCGGCGTAAGCGCCGAAGATTTTGTCGATCTCCGGGAATGCCGATTCCATCTTTGCCATGCGATTGGGATCCGTGAATCGCGCCGGCGGATAGGCATCGGCAGCCGCGCCTAAGCCGGGGACGAATAGAAGGCAGCATAAAATGAATCGCATGGCTCAGTGTGCCACAGCCGCCTCGTGGTTTTCGATTGTCGATTTTGCCGTTTCTCGATCGTTATAGTCTCTAGGGAGCAATGCCTCGGCCGTCGTCCTTGACTCCCGCCACTACAACTTGAGCCTGGAGCACATCATGAAGAAGTTTCTAGCCATTTATTTAGGTTCGCCCGCGGCAATGGAGAAATCCGGGTGGAGCACCATGGATGAAGCGAAGCGCAAGAAACTCGAGGCCTCGGGAATGAAAGCGTGGGGAGATTGGATGTCGACCCATCAGGCCGCCATTGTCGAACAGGGCGGTCCTCTGGGGAAGACCAAACGCGCCGCCGCACCGGGAATTGCGGACACCAAGAACAGCATGGTGGGGTACGTGCTGGTCCAGGCCGAGTCTCACGAGGCTGCTGCAAAAATGTTCGAGCGTCACCCGCACTTCACGATATTCCCAGGCGACTCGGTGGAGATCATGGAAGTCCTACCGATTCCGGGGCGCTGACAGCGCCCGCATTGCGACCGCTCAAAGCGCTACGATGTCGCAGTAGTTGAAGCGCTCGTTGCGCAGCACGCGCTCGCCCGTGCCGCAGGCGATCGCGCTTTTGAAGATGGGACCGGCGTAGACGAATGAGTGATACTCGCCGTACTCGCCGCACGGGTCGGCGCTTTGCGGAAGATCGCGCAGCAGCTGCAGATCGATTTCTCTGCCGGCAAACGCTGCGTCTATGGCCTGGGTATCCACACAGGCGAGGATCGCCTTGAAGCCTAAGCCGATGAAGGTCCGCACCAGCTCCTCGGTATCGCGCATCCAGATCGGATACAGACCCGTCATGCCGGCCCGCGCCAGCATCTCGTCCCGGTACTTCTTCACGTCCTGAAGGAACAAATCGCCGAATGCGATTTTCGTGATCCCCTGCGCCTTGACCAGGCTCATGGCCTCGCGCATGCGCGCCTCGTAGATCTCATTGGTGCAATCCTGCGGGATCATGATTTTGCGCAGCGGGATCCCCAGGGAATCGGCTTGCCGCTCCAGCAGTTCGCGGCGCACGCCGTGCATGCTGATGCGGTCAAACCCTTCTGTAACCGTCGTCAACAGCGCCGTGATCTCGTACTTTTGCGACGCGAGCAGCTGGTAGGCGGCCATGGTACTGTCCTTGCCGCCGCTCCAGGACAAGACCACCGGCTCTTTCGTGGGTCTCATTCGCGGCATATCTTCGCCCGTGCAGGCTTAAGCGCGTGCATTTGCGTGCAGTTGCTCGGCCCGACGCTTGAGGCGAAACAATGAATCGGCGGGCCCCGCATCGACCTCTTGGTGCAGAAACAGCCGCGCCAACACGCCGCGCCATCCGTGCGGAAATTCAAAGTTGCAGCCGTAATTGACGCGGCATTGATCCTCCTCGAATGGTATGCAGTTCAAATCTTCGCGCACAATGATG
>DATMKO010000287.1:0-2310 GCA_035571175.1 Steroidobacteraceae bacterium
ATAACGTGCCCGATGGCAAGCCGCGGCACGTGCGTGGATCGTGGCGGCAGGAAAACGACGGCGTGCGAGAAATTGCCGCGCGTTCCACGGACGGCGGCGCCTCCTGGGTGCCGTGGTTCGATCTGCTCTTCCGTCCGCGCGTGCTCACGCACTGAGCAGAAACGCATTGATGACACGTGCCACGCCGGCAGGATCTTCCCAAAACGGATTATGGCCGAGACCGTCGAATATCTTGACTTGCGCGTTGGGCAGGGCATCTCGTAACGACTTGCGCATCGGCTCTTCCATGATCGGATCCTTGCTCCCCCAGATGAGCAACGTCGGCGCTTTGAGACGGGGCAGCGTACGCTGCAGATCCGCGTAATTGTCCCCTGCGAGTGTTTGATCAAGCACCGCGAGCCAAACCCGAAGCGGTATCGCGGCCGCATCCTTGCGCTCTCGAGCGATGAAGTCAGGATCCACCGGTGTTGGCGAATCCCACCAAGCGATCATAAAAGGCGAATCGGCTTCGATGGGCTCTTTGAGATTGCGGATCGCCGCAGCAAAATCGAATTGCGGCGGTTTTTTAGGGGCGTCGGGCGGCATGCCGCCGGTCGAGGATATCAAAACGATACGCCCGGTTCTTTCGGGCCAGTATTCGGCAAATGTTTGAATGATGATGGTGCCCAAGGAATGGCCGACGAAATCGGCCTTTGGCAAATGCAATGCATCCAGCAGCAGCTTGATGTCATAGGCGAAGTCGAGCCGGTTGTAGCAACACTCCGGTTTCCCGGACTGCCCATGGCCACGAATATCGATGAGGATGAGATGGAATTGCGCGTCCACATACGGCAACATCGGTACCCAGTCGCGCGCGCTATCCGTATAGCCATGAACCATGACGACGGGCCGGCCCGCCGGATTTCCCATCTCAATATATGCGAGCACCTCCCCGTCCGGTAACGCGATGGTTTTCTTGAGCGCATCAAACGCGTTCAGATCAATCTTTGCCGGGGACGCGGGGAATGCGGGGGACGCTGCGCCGGCCGCAACCGCGATCAGGCATGTCAGCAGAACCCGCAGGCTTGTCATGGCACGCAGCGCCTAGCGATTCGCTTTTGCCGCCGCCGCTTCTTCCGCCCGGGCGCCGGCGAGCACACCGGACAGCGCATAGTTGCCCTCGTGACAGGCGTATTCGTAGATTCGGCCTTTCGACGCGGTGAATTCATACTCGCCGCCCCAGGGCTGGTCCCACACGGTCGGATCCTCAACCGTGAATTGATAGAGCATGCGGTATGGACCCTTGCGGGTGAACCGCTCGGTGACCTTGAGCTCCTGCCACGCGCCACGGAATGCCTGGGCCCTGGGAAAGTTGGTGGTTTCCACCACCAGAGTGTCGCCCTCGTAGCGACCAATCGAGTCGCCGAACCAGGGCCGCAATCCGTCGGTGCGATGCTGCGCACCGATGCGGATCATGCGCACGTCGTGGACCATCTCGACCAGGATCGCGACATAATCCTTCGACTGCGCGAAGGCGTAGTTGTTGTTGTACAGCAGGGGTAGCATCACCGGACCGGCACTGTAGCCGAACGAAGTCAGACAGCGTTCGCCCAGTGCGCGGTCTTCGGGATTGTCCATCGGACTGCGGGTCGCCGTTACGGAGCCTTCGCCCTCATCGCGGGCAATCCGGCCTCGAGGGCCCACATAGCCGGCCTTGTAGGCAGGAATACGGCCATTCGGCGTGCTGGTAATGAACGAGCTGTGCGGCAGACCGTCGATGCGCGCCACCGTCGTGGCGGAGTCCTTCCAGGCACTGTTGTAGCCGCAATCAAGTCCGCCGGGACCTTGACAGTGTTTGCGTGTGGTATCGGTGGCGGGTGCATTGGGATCAGTCGGCGCATTGCCCTCGATATAGTGGTCGACGGCCGCGGATTCGAGTTGCAACGCTTGCTCTTTGGTCAGATTGATGCTGCTGCCAAACTCGCTCGGGCGTTCCAATGGCGTGATGCTGACGTTGCTCCAGACACCCTCTAAATCGGGTTGACCGTAGGGCGTGCGCGGCACCTTGTAGTGCCTGTCCGCCGCCGCCTCATCTGCCTTGGCCCTGGCAACCGCCGCTGCTTCCTTTACCGCTCTGGGATCCGCCTCCGCCGCAAGAACCACGGCGGGCGCCGCGACTGCCGAGAACGCCAAGGCCAACAGCCAAAGGTTATGTGATTTCATCGCCATAGTTTGACCTCAACCCTTGCGCGCGCCAAGTTTTGAACGGCTTTGACAGCTGCGGCCGAGGCCACTAACCTCGATTCGCCGGAGCCACGCTCCGCGTCGGAG
>DATMKO010000288.1:0-3161 GCA_035571175.1 Steroidobacteraceae bacterium
CTCGTACCGTAGTCGGCAACCCGCTCGAGCGCATCGGTCTCATCGAGGATCTGCAGGGTCTTCTCCGCGGCCGCCAGCGACACCGAGTGCGCCGTGTAGGTGCCGCCGTGAGCCACGCCGCGGCCGATTTTGCGCATGATCTCTTCGCGCCCCGCCAACACGGAAATGGGGTAGCCATTGCCCAAGGCCTTGGCAAAAGTGCACAAGTCCGCCTTGATTCCATAGAGCTCCTGCACGCCGCCGCGGGCCACTCGAAATCCGGTCTTCACTTCGTCGACGAGCATCACCACGCCGTGCTTGTCGCATAGATATCGCGCCGCGCGTAAATACTCGGGGTCCGCCGCAATGCCGAGACAGTTGCCCATGATCGGTTCGATCAACATACACGCGATCCGATCACCGTGGCGCTTGAAGACATCCTCCAGCTGGTTGGCATCGTTGGCCTGAACGAAGTGCGCAAAACTTCGGATGCTGATCGGTATGCCTTCGCTATAGGGTTTCACTTCCGGATCGCCGATCTGCGACCACTTGTCCATGGGCGTGAACCACATCGCCGCGTCGAACAGCCCGTGATAGCTGCCCTCGAGAATCACATAGTCGTCTTTCCCCGTGTAGCCGCGCGCCAAGCGCAGCCCGGCCATCACCGCTTCGGTACCGGAATTGGAGAAGCGCACCAGCTCCGCCGCGGGCACCATTTTTGAAATGCGCGCGGCGACCGTAAGTTCGCGTTCGGTCGACAACGCGAAGACGCCGCCGATTTCCATCCCCTGACGCGCCGCTTCGTCGACTTCCGGGTGCGCGTATCCGAGAATCGCCGGCCCATACCCCATCCGATAGTCAACATAGACATTGTCGTCGAGATCGGTGATGCGCGCGCCACGGCCGTGCTTCACATAGATGGTGCGGTCCTCTCCCCAGTAGCGAAAGTTGGAGGCGACACCGAGCGGCAGGCGCTTCACGGCACGCTGGAAGTGCGCGTTGTTCTTGGTCAGTTTTCTGGCCATGAGATTTCCCTCAGATGGATTGATACGCTCAAGCGCCTAAGCCCATATTTATTATATGACCATATAGTTATCACCGCAATGTAAGTCCCGAAGCGCTTGCGCCGCGAGCGGCGCTGACGTGATTTATCCGGTAAATCACTTGTTGCACTGCGCTTTCTTGCCACCTGAGAGGCGTTCGGGGTACATTAAACAACCATATAAACTTTGGGCGAATACCCATGAACAGCGTGCCGATCGCAGCATCAGACCCTAAGAGTCCGCTGGCACTGGCGCATGCCCTGCCCGCCTGGGTTTACAACCATGCGGAGTTGACCCGGCTGGAACTCGAGCGCGTGCTACGCCCAAGCTGGCAGATAGTCTGCCACGTCAATTCCATCCCCAAGGCCGGCGACTACGCAACCTTCGATTTGGGGGGAGAGAGCATCCTGGCGCTTCGCGATCGCGACGGCTCGATACGCGGCTTCCACAACGTGTGCCGTCACCGCGGCGCCCGCCTGCTCGACGGATCGGGAAATTGTCCCGCGTCCATCACCTGTCCCTATCACGGCTGGACCTACCGGCACGACGGCGGATTGATCGGCATGCCGGTCCGCGAAAGCTTTCCCGGCCTTGATCGCAGCGAGCATGGACTCAAGCCCGTGCGAGTCGACATCGCCATGAGCTTCGTGTGGGTATGCCTTGCCGGCGACCCGCCGCCGGTTGCGAAGGTCTGGGGTCAACTGGCCGATGAACTGCTGCCCTATCGCCTGCAGGACATGGTGCCTTTGGGTCCCATCACCGAGGAGCACTGGCCGGTCGACTGGAAACTCGCGATGGACAATTATCTGGAGTCCTATCACGTCCCGATCGGCCATCCCGGGCTCTTTCGCATGTTCACTCCGGATTACGACGATCAAAAGGGGGTGCCGGGAGTGGCGCGCGGATTGAGTTGGATGCGCGATAAGGTTTCCTCGCGCTGGTCCGAAGGGCTGTATCAAGGGCTGATCGGCAAAGCCGCCACACATTTGCCGGAAGATCTGCGCCGCTGCTGGCGTTTCTACAGCGCGCTGCCGAATCTGGGGATCGATGTATTTCCGGATCAGATGGACTTCTTCCAGGTGCTGCCCAATGGCCCGGGCCGCTGCATCATTCGCGGCGCCGTGTTTGGACTGCCGGATGAACGGCGCGAAATGCGAGCGGCCCGCTACTTGAGTTCGCGCATCAACACGCAAGTCAACAACGAGGATCGCTGGCTATGCAGCCGCGTGCAGCGCGGCCTGGCATCCGGCAGCTACCGGCCCGGACCTCTGTCGCGGCTGGAGCGATGGATGCTCGAATTTCATGACTTGCTGCGCGAGCGCATTCCCGAATTCCGGCTCGCAAACCCGCCCGAACAGTTCAAGATGAATTGACCGGATCGCCCCGTCTCAAGGCTCGGCCGGCGGCCGGTCGCGCGCCAGCGCCGGAATGCGCGCGATCAAGTACTGCCGGAATGCCACTGTTTCCGGGGCGCCGACTGCAGCCTCTGCCGCCTGGTAGCCGAAAACAGTGAGCCCTTTTTGCGTGGATTCCGCCATCGCGATCATTGAACGCGGCCGCTGCTGTCGCAGTCGCGACGCCAGGTAGCGCACGGCGGCCGCCGGCCGGCTTGCCGCGCAAACGGTGTAGTGATGCGTGCGCAGCAAGCAGCGGCCCGGCGCGCTCGGCAGCACTTGAAGGATCGTGAAGCCGTCGGGCCTCGATTCGAGCAAATGATTGGGCGCAATGAATTGCGCCCGCCAGCCGAAATCCACCGCCGATCCCATCAGGCGCTCGTAGGCAGCCGCGCTCCAGCCGCGTCTCGCGTTGCCGCGCGCCGCTGCAGCGGATTCAAGGCACTGTTCGACGAGCAGCTTCCAATCGGCGGAAATGAGCGTCGCAGTCGGCGGCTGTGAGAGCCTCGAACCGCTCGGCAACTTAAGATCCGCCCAAGGGTCTTCGGGCCCAAGACTCGCTGCGCGAACCGCGGAGCGCACCAGCACGAAGTCGCCGATCATGCGCAAGTCCAACCGGGTTAAATCTGCGGCGCCGCGCTCGCCATGGTGCTTGCCGTCGAGTCCGAATTGCAGCCCGTGAACTGCGCACTTGATGGTGGTCAGGTGCCCGGCCGCGGCCGCGGTCAGCGCATGGGGCGCCGCG
>DATMKO010000289.1:0-2412 GCA_035571175.1 Steroidobacteraceae bacterium
CTTGATTACCTTAAAAGGGTACCGATGATACGGTTGAGGGAGCGGATAGACCGGCTCCTGGTTGGCCATATTGTTATCCGGTCCTCATCATTTTGCAAGTCTCTGCAATTCACAAAGCGAAAATGTCAGACGCCCATCTCAGTCAGCTTACATTTGATTCCCTGAATATCCCCGAATCCGTCAAGCGAGGTATCGCCGAACAGGGGTTTACCCGAGCCACGCCAATTCAGGCGCAAACTCTGCCGGTCGCGCTCGCGGACCGCGACGTCGCGGGCCAGGCGCAAACTGGCACCGGTAAGACAGCGGCTTTTCTCATTGCACTGTTCAATCGCTTGTTGACTGACCCTGGCGCGCCCAACCGTCCGGTCAATGCGCCGCGCGCCATCGTCATCGCGCCGACGCGTGAACTCGCCGTTCAAATCCATTCCGACGCGCTGGCGATCGGAAAATTTACCGGCTTGAAGTTTGCCATTGTGTTCGGCGGCGTGGATTACGAAAAGCAGCGGCGCATCCTCGAGGAAGGCGTCGATGTTTTGATCGGCACGCCGGGCCGGATCATCGATTATTTCAAACAGCATGTATTCGATTTGCGGCATATCCAAGTGGCGGTCATGGATGAGGCCGATCGCATGTTCGATTTGGGCTTTATCAAGGACATTCGCTTCATTTTACGCCGGCTGCCGCATCCGACCTTGCGCCTCACGATGATGTTCTCGGCCACCCTGTCACATCGGGTCATGGAACTCGCCTACGAGCACATGAACAATCCGGAGCTGATCCGCATCGAACCGGACAAGATGACGGTCGACAAGGTCAAGCAGGTGCTCTACTTCCCCTCCACCGAAGAAAAAATTCCGTTGCTGATGGGACTCCTGCGCCGTATCGATGCGCGCCGCACCATGGTGTTCGTGAATACCAAGCGCATCGCCGAGGTGCTCGAGCGTACATTGACCGCCAACGGCTTCGTCGCACAAGCGATATCCGGCGATGTTCCGCAAACCAAGCGTCTGAAAATGATGCGCGATTTTCATGAGGGCGAAATCGCCGTCTTGATCGCCACGGACGTCGCTTCGCGCGGATTGCACATCCCCGACGTGAGCCATGTGTTCAATTTCGATCTACCGAACGATGCCGAGGACTACGTGCACCGCATCGGACGCACGGCGCGCGCCGGCGCCGCCGGCGACGCCATCAGCTTCGGCTGCGAAGAGTATGCCATCGCGCTGCCCGACATCGAGCGCTACATCGGCCATCAGATTCCGCGCGCCGCCATTGATGTCTTGGATCTGGCCGCGGTAACCGCACCCCCACCGGCCGAGTGGCGCGAGCGCGCGCCGCGGCACGGCCAAGCTCGCGGCGGCGGCCGCCCCGGCGGCGGCCGACCCGGCGGTCATGGGCGCTCAGGCGGCGGCGGGCGCCCCGGTGGTGGCGGCCGTTCCGCGGCAGGGCCGCATCGCGGCCCGAGTTCGCGATCCCAGGGCCACGCCTCGCAAACCTCGCGGCCGGCGGCGCATCCCGCGAATGCGGGCCCTGCCACGGGTGCGCCGGATGGGCAGCCGAAAGATCCGTCGCGGCGCAGACGCCGGCGCGGCCGCGGCGGTCCTGCCGGCGGTCCGAGTCCGTAAACTAAAGCCCGTCATTACAGCAGTTCCGCGACTCCATCGATTGCCGCAAAGCTTCCGGTGGCTTGCGGCGGCGAACCTGTGTCCGGGCGGCGCACCGCGCGCAGGTGAGCAATACCGAAATCACGGGCGCTTTCAAGCACCGGCAGGCTGTCGTCGACGAACAAAGTCCGCGACGGCACGAAGCTCTCGTGCTGCGTCAATCTGCGCCAGAACGCCGGATCCTCCTTCGGCGCGTCAAACGCATGCGAGGAATAGCACGCGTCAAAGTACTGCGTCAGCGCCACGCGCTCATTCTTGATGGACAGCGTCTCAGGGTGCGAATTGGTGACCAGAACCGCGCGCTTGCCGCTGCGGCGCAGTTTCTGCAGGAAGGATTTCGCCCCCGGCAGATAGCCGACGCGCGCCAGCGCTTCGCGTTTCAGGGCCGGGATGTCCAAGCGCAGCTCCCGCGTCCAATACTCCACGCAGTACCAGCGCAGAGTCCCCGCGACGTCTTGAAATTTGGGGCGCAATCGCAGCTGCGCGTCCGCTTCGCTGAGTCCGTGTGCGGCCGCATAGCGGCCGGGGACCAAAGTCAGCCAAAACCAATTGTCGAAGCGCAAATCAAGCAAAGTGCCGTCCATGTCGAGCAGGACGATATCCACTGCTTTCCAGTCGATCGCAGGCGACCTTTGCATTTGCGTATGATACCGCGATGCGTGATCTTCTCGCCCTGGCCGACGCATTGCTTCCCATCGTCGCGGGCGCAGGTGCCGCCATCATGGAGGTGTATGGCGCCGCATTCGCC
>DATMKO010000290.1:0-6197 GCA_035571175.1 Steroidobacteraceae bacterium
TGACAAGGCGTATCCGGTGTTGCTCGGATACATCATGCACTGGAATAGCCAGATTGCCTATAGCTCCGAGCATAGCCCATCGAAATTGCCTTGCAATACCATTTATCGATACCTGCGCCAGATTGCGGCATAGCCGCCGCCGGGCGGACAGCCCCTTTATTCAACATTGGCGGACTTGACCTATGCCGGCTCGGTTCGCACTGCGTTGCTTTTTGCACACATCGGCGCACGAACATATAGGCAACTAATGACTGTTTCATGACATCGGCTGGCGTAATCGCCCTAAATCTCCCCGGCGAGGCCTGCGCAGACGCCTGCCTGACAACGCGATACCCTGGCATCAGTGGTGGCTGCTTACGCTGGTTGAGGACAAAGGCGCAATGAGAACGATTATTGAACCCGGTCGCCCGGTCGACGTCATTCTGGAAACCGATGTCCTGGTAGTCGGCAGCGGTCCCGGGGGTCTTGCGGCCGCGCTGGCAGCGGCCCGCGCCGGAGCCCGCACCGCGCTCATTGACCGCAACGGCTGCTTCGGCGGCAACATTACTCAGGTGGGCGTCGAGGGCTTTGCCTGGTATCGGCACGAGCACACGGTTGACTCCGAGGGCATTGGCATTGAGTTCGAACAGCGCGCCAAGGCCATGGGCGCTGCGATGCCAGAGCCTCAGTCCATCAGCTACGCGCTGGACGCCGAGATGTTCAAGTGGGTGGCCGACGTGCTGGTTCAGGAAGCAGGAGTCACGCCGTTGCTCCACCGACTCGGCGTGTCGCCGATCATGGAAAAGGGCGCAATCTCCGGCGTGATCACCGAGAGCAAGGCGGGCCGCGAGGCCATTCTTGCCAAGCGCGTGATCGACGCCACGGGAGACGCCGACATCGCCGCCCGCGCCGGAGCGCCGGTACATAAAACGCCCAAACCGGAGATGATGTCGGCGTCCGTCATGTTCTCCATGAACGGGGTCAACAAGCGCCGCTTCATCGACGCGGTGAAGGCGGATCCACAGACCTACGCAGATTGGTCGGGCAACGGCGAATGGGACTACGAAACCACCGGCAAGGAAGACCAGCTGTTCTCCCCGTTCCTGCGCAAGCCGTTCAAACAGGCGCTCGCCGCCGGCATCATCCCGCCGAGTCTGCACACGATTGCCGGCACCTGGGGTTCGGTGAGCGATCAGGGTGATCTGACCTATCTGAATTTGGTGCATATGAGCGAAATCGACGGCACGGATCCCAACGACTTGACCGTCGGTGAGATGCGCGGCAGGCGCGAGGCGATATATGCGCTGGAAGCGCTGCGCGGTTTCATGCCCGGCTGCGAAGATGCCAAGCTGCGCAACTTCGGAATGACCTTGGGTGTCCGCGATACCCGCAAGATCGACGCGCTCTACAATCTTACCGCCTCGGATGTGCGCGAACAGGGACGGTTCGATGATGCGATCGGCATATTTCCCGAGTTCATCGACGGCTACGGCATCCTGGTCCTGCCGACCACGGGACGCTACTGGCAGGTGCCGTATCGGGCTTTGGTGCCGAAGGGTGTCGGCAACCTGCTGGTCGCCGGACGCTGCATCGGCGGCGACAAGATTTCGCATGCCTCGGCGCGCAACATGATGTGCTGCACCGTGAGCGGCCAGGGCGCAGGCGTGGCGGCCGCGGTATCCATACGACGCAACGAATCCCTCGATCATCTCAACATCGATGCCGTGCAACAGGAACTTGCCCGCCAAGGCGCGCGATTCCGGTGAGCTCTGGCGGCCTGCCTTCGCACGCGAATCGCAGCAGCGGCCAGTCGCCGTTGCGCTGGTGGGTGCTGGCGCTGGCGGCAATCGCGGTGTCCAGCAGCTATTACAACGACGATGTGATCGGCCCGATCGCGGATCTGTTGCATCGCCAGCGCGGCTTCAGCCAGTCGCAGCTTGGCATGCTGAATGGCGTCATCAGCATCCCCAATGTGGCGCTGGCGCTCATCAACGGCCTGTTGATCGACCGCTACGGGCCGGCGCGCATCGCCTTTTGGTCCGCGGCGATTGGCGTGCTCGGCGCAGCGCTCACCGCGGTCGGCAATCCCTATCCGCTGATGGTGGCGGGCCGCTTCATTTTCGGTATCAGCGAAGGGGCGATTTTCATCGCCCTGCTTGCGGGTCTCGCTCAGTGGTTCGCGCGCGGCGGCATCGCGCTTGCGGCAGCCGTTTATCTTAGCCTCGCCCGCGTCGGCTCTTATGCCGTGGATACTTCGACGGCGTGGGCGCACCCGCTCTACGAACGCGGCTGGCAGCCGCCGCTTTGGTTCGGCACCGGCATTGCGCTGGCGGGACTGGCGGCGGCCGCCGTTTTCTATTGGCTCGACCGGCATCATCGGCCAGATTCGCAGGCAAGCTCCGCCAGCGCGCAGAACTTGCAGTGGGCCGATTTATTGAAATTCGACTTATCCTACTGGTACATCCTGGCGCTGCATGTGCTCTACGCCGCGGTGTTCTTTCCGTTCCGAACCACGTATGTCATCGAGTATTTCCAACACGCCAAGGGCCTCACCCTGCAACAGGCCGGGGTGGCGAACAGCTGGGTGTTCTTCGCCGCGATCTTCGCCACGCCGTTCTTTGGGCTGTTGGCGGACCGCTTCGGGCATCGCGCGCTGATGCTGTGCTTTGGCACGCTGCTGCTGCCCTTGACGTTCGTGGTGCTGGGGCTCACTTCCCTCAGTCTTTGGGTGTCCACCGTCATGATGGGCATCAGCTTCTCGCTGGTGCCGGCGGTCATCTGGCCGGCCACCACGTTGATCGTCGCGCCGCGTCGCCTGGGTACGGCGCTCGGGCTCATCACCTTGATACAGGCGCTCGCGATGGCAGCATCCAACCTTGCCGCCGGCTGGCTGGCCGACCAGGCGGGTGCCGGCGCGCAAAATCCCGGCGGTTATGATGTCATGCTGTGGTTCTTCTTCTTGCTCAGCCTCACGGCGCTATCCTCGGCGATACTGCTGTGGCGTCGCGAAACCGGACCACGCGGTCACGGACTCGAAGTCGCCAACGCCGTCGCAACGTGATGTCAATGTCGCGCTCTGCCGCTCCGTTGTGGTTGATGGGTCTCTCAAATGCGGTGTTCGGCATGTACGGCGGCATCATCGTGATATCGGTGCCGCAGCTGCTCAGCGCGCGGCATGTGCCTGAGGCGACCATTGCCGCAATGACGGCAGCGATGATATCGCCGGCATTCTGGACGTTTCTCGCGAGTCCGGTGCTGGACGTGCGTTTCAGCCGGCGCGGGTACTCGATCGGAACTGCGGCGCTCGCCGCAGCGCTGCTGGTTCTTGCGCTGCTCAATCTTGATCACCTCGCTTGGGTCGAAGCGCTGCTGGTCGCAGGCTTTTTCTGCGCGAATCTTTACCAGAGTGCGCTCGGCGGCTGGCTGTCGAGCATCATCACCACCGAAGAGGAGAATCGACTCAGTGTTTGGGTGACCATAGGCAACATCGGCGCGGGCGGCGCCATGGCCGCAACCGCGGGCGAACTGGTGAGAAATTTTTCCCCGACCATGGCCGCGCTGCTGCTCGGCGCGCTGATCCTGCTGCCGACCGCGGTGTTCCCCTGGATGCAGGCGCCCGGGCCGGATCGGCGCCTGGCGCGGGAGAGTTTTCCGCAGTTCTTCGGTGAGGTGGTCAGTCTTCTGAAACGGCCACCAGTACTGATCGCCATCCTGCTGTTCATCGCGCCGGCGGCGACGTTCTCTTTGACCAACTTCTTGAGCGGTCTCGGCGATGACTTTCATGCGTCCGGCCATTTTGTCGGTCTGGTGGGCGGAACCGGGGTGCTGCTGGGCGGGATCAGCGGGTGCCTCATGTTTCGCTTGATTGATCGCTTGCTGCCGCTGCGATTCCTATATCTTTGCGTCGGCGTGGCGGGCGCAATTTTCACGCTCGGCCTGATCCTGTTGCCGCACTCACCCACGGCGTTTGCGGTAGCTTTGATCGGCGAGAACGTGTTTCAGGCGCTCGCCATCACCGTGACCGTTGCGATCGCCTTCGACACGATTGGACGCAGCAATCCTCTCGCCGCCACCACTTACTCGCTGTTGATATCCGCGGCCAATGTTCCCATTACCTACATGCTGTTCGTGGATGGCTCGGGGTACGCCCGGGGTGGAGTCGCGGGGAGTTATGTCGCGGACGCGGCAGTCAGTTTGCTCGCATGCCTGCTATTGGCGGCGCTGCTCATCGCCTATACGCGCAGGAAATCGGCCGCAACCGCGTTCCGTTCGGTTCCTTAGAAAATTGCCCGATGCGGGATGGCTTGCGCAATGCGACCGACTGTGCCAATTATGAGGACCACTGGAACTTAAGGGCCTTAGCGTCGGTCCGACCCTCATACACCAAGATCGCGCGGCGATTCTCAACGAATTCGAATGACCCCAACTTCCAATAAAAACCACGCGCCGTACGTGATCGTGGCTGTCGGCGCGTCGTTGCTTGCGAGTTGCGCGGTGGGTCCCAACTTCAAAAAACCCGCACCGCCCAATGTCAGCGACTATACCGCCGCGCCGCTGACGAGCACCGCCTCCGCAAACGTTGTGGGTGGGCAAGCACAACGCTTCGCCAAGGGAGCCGACATCTCCGCGGACTGGTGGAGTTTGTTCCACTCCAAGCCGCTCAATGACCTGATTGAACAGTCGCTCGCCAACAATCCCGACCTCAAGGCGGCACACGCGGCACTCTCCGTGGCGCGGGAAAATGTTCTAGCGCAACGCGGTGTTTACTACCCCAGCGTCGCGGCAAGCTTCGCGGCCAGCCGCCAGAGACAATCGGGGCAAATCTCGCCCGCGCTCAACTCCAACATCTTTCTTTACGATCTGTTCACGCCGCAGGTCAGCGTCTCCTATGTACCCGATGTTTTTGGTTTGAACCGCAGAACCGGGGAATCATTGCAGGCGCAAGAACAAGAAGTGCGCTATCAGATGCTGGCGACGTACACCACGCTGACGGCCAATGTCGTCGTCACTGCAATTCAAGAAGCCTCGATTCAGACGCAGATTGACGCAACCCGCCAGCTGATCGACCTCAACTCAAGCATGCTGCAAATCCTGCAGTATCAATTTGACAAGGGCTACGCCAGCCGGCTCGATGTCGCCGCGCAGGAATCGCAGCTGGCACAGGTTGGCGCCACACTGCCGCCGCTGATGAAGCAGTTGGCCCAGCTGCGAGACCTGATGGCGGTGCTGGCGGGGCGGTTTCCGAACCAGGCACCGGACGAAAAATTCGAGCTTGCCAGTCTCACATTGCCGCAGGACCTGCCCGTGAGTCTGCCGTCGGCGATGGTGGCGCAGCGGCCGGATGTGCTTCAGGCCGAGGCCAATCTGCACGACGCCAGCGCCAAGATCGGCATCGCCATCGCGAACCGCCTGCCCAATATCGTGCTTACGGCAAATACCGGCAGCACGGCGGCGGCCATGGACCAGCTGTTCACTTCGGGCACGGGCTTTTGGGCCGTGGGTGGCTCAGTCACAGCCCCCATCTTTCAGGGCGGCACGCTGCTTCACCAGGAGCGCGCCGCGAAAGCAGCCTACGTTCAGGCCGCCGAACAATATCGCAGCACCGTTCTTACGGCCTTTCAAAATGTAGCGGACACGTTGACTGCGCTTGAACAAGACGCCGAAGCAGTCAAGGCCAACGCCGCCGCGGCCGATGCCGCCAAGGTCACGCTGGATCTGGCGCAGCGACAATTACAGGACGGCTACGCCGGCTATTTGGCGCTTTTAAACGCCGAACAATCCTATCAGCAAGGCGTGATCAACCTGGTGCAAGCGCAAGCCAGTCGCTATGCCGATACAGCGGCACTGTTTCAGGCGCTCGGCGGTGGCTGGTGGCACAGCGCGGATTTGGCCAATGAAAATCATAAAAAATAGAACTCCTCGGCCGGCACTAGCCATCGCCGCCGCGGCAGCAATCAGCGTTGCATTCGCCGGCTGCTCCGCAAAATCCGACACCAGCGCACAAACCGCGTCAGTGACGCCCACTAACGTGAAGCTGACGGAGGCGCAGCTGAAGAACATCCAGCTTTACTCCGTAAAGCCGTCGACCTATCACAAAACAATCGAGACCTTCGGGGCCGTTGATTTCGACAACGATCAAGCCACCAGCGTCCTTGCGCCCTTCTCCGGGCCGGCATCGCGGCTGCTGGTTTCACTCGGCGACCGCGTCAAGAAAGGCG
>DATMKO010000291.1:0-5996 GCA_035571175.1 Steroidobacteraceae bacterium
TTCCACGGTTTGTCCTACACGTTCCTGATGCAGGAATTGACGCGCATCGCCGGCGTGGCCGCGGGTTGTGGCCGCGTCATCCTGGCGCACCTGGGCAGCGGCGCCAGTCTCGCCGCGGTGCAGGGCGGTCGCTGCATCGATACCAGCATGGGGTTTACGCCGGCGGCCGGTTTGGTCATGGGCACACGCTCGGGTGATTTGGATCCCGGGCTGATGAGTTTCCTGGCGCATGCCGAATCCATGAATGCGGAACAATTTCAGACCATGGTCAATCACGAATCCGGACTCCTCGGAGTTTCGGAAACCAGCGGCGATGTCCGCGATTTGCTCGATCGCGAACTTGAGGACCCGCGCGCCCGCGAAGCGCTGGCGCTGTTCTGCTATCAGGCGAAGAAGTGGATTGGTTCGTTTGCAGCAGTGCTCGGCGGAGTGGATACGCTGGTGTTCGCCGGCGGTATCGGCGAGAACGCTGCGCCGCTGCGCCGGCGAATCTGCGATGGACTACAGTTTCTCGGCATAGAGATCGACGAGTTGAAAAACCAGCGCAATGCACCGCAAATTTCGCCCGACACGGCAGCAGTCGCGGTCCGGGTGATACACACGGACGAGGAAATCATCATCGCCGATTTGACCGCTGGCGTGTTGGGGGAGACCCGCAAATGAGCAGCGAGGGAGCGATCATGCAAAAAGCAGCCCTGAGGCCGGTGTTGGATGCGAATATGGCGCAGAAAATCGACGCCTACTGGCGTGCCGCGAACTTTCTGTCCGTCGGGCAGATTTATCTGTGCGATAACCCGCTGTTGAAGCAGCCGCTGAGGATCGAGCACGTGAAGCGCATGCTGCTGGGGCACTGGGGAACAACACCGGGCCAGAATTTCATTTACACGCACTTGAACCGGGTCATCAAGAAATACGACCTGGATATGATCTACATGTCGGGACCCGGGCATGGCGGCCCGGCGGTCGTCAGCGGCACATATCTCGAGGGCACGTACAGCGAGGTGTACGCGAACGTGAGTCAGGATGAGGCCGGACTGAAGCGGCTGTTCACTCAGTTCTCGTTTCCCGGAGGAATTCCCAGCCATGCCTCGGCCGAGTGCCCCGGGTCGATTCACGAAGGAGGCGAACTCGGATATTCGCTGAGTCATGCGTTCGGAGCTGTGTTCGACAATCCGGCGCTGATCGTCGCCTGCGTGGTCGGGGACGGCGAAGCGGAAACTGGTCCGCTTGCCACCTCGTGGCATTCCAATAAATTCTTAAATCCCGCGAGCGATGGGGTGGTGCTGCCGATTCTGCATCTGAATGGCTGGAAGATCGCCAATCCCACCGTTTTGGCGCGCATTTCTCGCGACGAACTCCAGCAATTGCTGCTGGGGTTGGGATGGACGCCGTACTACGTCGAAGGCCACGAACCGATGCCCATGCATGAGGCGATGGCCGCGACACTGGACACCGTGGTCGAGGAGATTCGCCGAATTCAGCTGCAGGCGCGCGAATCCGCGGCCATGCAGAAAAGTTCGGCCGCTGTCGCGCAGCGCCCGCGCTGGCCGATGATCGTGCTCATCTCGCCGAAGGGTTGGACGGGTCCGAAGATCATCGACGGCAAACGCAATGAGGGCACCTTCAGGTCCCATCAGGTGCCGCTGACGGACCCTGCCAAGCATCCGGAGCATCTACGGCAGCTCGAGGAATGGCTGCGCAGCTATCGGCCGGCTGAGCTGTTCGACGCGCGCGGCCGGTTGAAGGCGGAATTGGCCGAGCTGGCGCCGAGCGGCCAACGGCGCATGGGTGCAAATCCCAACGCCAATGGCGGAATGCTGCTGCGCGATTTGCGCATGCCGAATTTTCGCGACTACGCCGTCGAAATTCCTGCGCCCGGGATTGCCGGCATCGGCGATACGCATGTGCTGGGGAAGTTTCTTCGCGATGTGGTGAAGTTGAACGCGGAGCCGCGCAACTTCCGCATCTTCGGCCCTGACGAGACGCTATCGAACGGCCTGGAAGCGGTATTCGAGGCCGGCAGTCGTCAATGGCTGGCGGGCACCACGAACGATGATGAATTTCTCGCGCCCTCGGGACCGGTCATGGAAATGCTGAGCGAGCATCAATGCGAGGGCTGGCTCGAGGGTTACCTGCTCACCGGCAGGCACGGGCTGTTCAACTGCTACGAGGCGTTCATTCACATCGTGGATTCGATGTTCAATCAGCACGCCAAGTGGTTGAAGGTTACTGCAGGATTGGCTTGGCGGCGCAAGATCGCATCGCTCAATTACTTGCTGAGTTCGCATGTCTGGCGCCAGGATCACAACGGCTTCACGCACCAGGATCCCGGCTTCATCGATCACGTCGTGAACAAAAAAGCGGAGATCGTGCGCGTTTACCTGCCGCCGGACGCCAATTGCCTATTGTCGGTGATGGATCACTGTTTGCGCAGCCGGCACTACGTCAATGTGGTGGTGGCGGGCAAACATCCGGCGCCCCAGTGGCTGACGATGGATGGCGCCATCAATCATTGCAGCGAGGGCATCGGCATCTGGCAGTGGGCCAGCAACGATCAACGCAGCGAGCCCGACGTGGTCATGGCCTGCGCCGGCGACGTGCCGACGCTGGAGACGCTTGCCGCCGTCTCGATTCTGCGGCGCGAGCTGCCCGATTTGAAGGTACGCGTGGTCAATGTGGTCGATCTCATGAAACTGCAGCCGCCCTCCGAGCATCCGCATGGCTTGAGCGACAATGATTTCGACGCCTTGTTCACCAAGGACAAGCACGTAATTTTCGCCTATCACGGCTATCC
This sequence comes from Steroidobacteraceae bacterium, assembly GCA_035571175.1. Classification (GTDB taxonomy): domain Bacteria; phylum Pseudomonadota; class Gammaproteobacteria; order Steroidobacterales; family Steroidobacteraceae; genus Bog-1198. Next base: position 2,795 of record DATMKO010000291.1, read on the forward strand.
CTGGCTCATACACCGGCTCACCTACCGGCGCCACAATCACGAGAATCTGCATGTGCGCGGCTACAAAGAGGAGGGCACGATCACCACGGCATTCGACATGACCGTGCTCAATGACCTCGATCGGTTCCACCTGGTGATGGACGTGATCGCGCGGTTGCCGCAGATCGGCACCCGTGGCGATTACTTGCGGCAGCAATTGCAGGATAAGCTGATCGAGCACAAGCAATACATAGTCCGGTATGGTGAAGACATGCCGGAGATCAAAAATTGGGTGTGGCCCGGGGTTGCGGGCACCGCCAACCGGAGTTGAACAGGATGAACTCATCAGGCTTGCGTCAATTCATTGAAAACGTCTGGCAATCCTCGATCCTCGAGCGGCTGCAGGCCTATATACGCATTCCGAACAAGTCCCCGGCGTTCGATCCCGACTGGCAGAGCCATGGGTACATGGACCAGGCGATCGAACTCATGGCGGCGTGGTGCCGCGCCCAACCGGTGCCGCGCATGCGCGTCGAGGTGCGCCGTTTGCCCGGCATGACGCCCATACTGCTGGTGGATATTCCGGGCGAGCTGCCAGGATGCGTGTTGCTGTACGGGCATCTCGACAAACAGCCGGAATTTACCGGTTGGTTGCCGGGGCTTGGTCCCTGGGAGCCCGTGATTCGCGACGGCAAGCTGTATGGCCGCGGTGGTGCGGATGATGGATATGCGGTGTTCAGTTCGCTGACGGCAATTGCGGCCCTCAAGGCGCAGACGATTCAGCTGCCGCGCTGCGTGATCTTGATCGAGGCCACCGAAGAAAGCGGCAGCGTGCACCTGCCGGCGCATCTCGATGCGCTGGGTGAGCATCTCGGCGAGCCCTCGCTGGTCGTTTGTCTCGACGCGGAATGCGGCAACTACCAGCAACTCTGGACCACCACCTCACTGCGCGGCAACCTGGTGGGACGGCTCAAGGTGCGCGTCTTGAGCGAGGGCGCACATTCCGGACTTGCATCGGGTATCGCGCCAACGGCGTTTCGGCTTATCCAACAACTGCTGGAGCGCGTGGAAAACCCCCTCACGGGAGAGCTGCTGCTCGATGAGTTGCATGCCGAGATTCCAAAAGACCGCCGCGCGCAGATCGCCGTGGCGGCCGATGTGCTGGGCGCGCACATTCTCGACAAGATTCCGTTCGTCGCCGGCGCCCAGCCCGTGACATCCGATCATCGGCAACTGTTGATCAACAATACCTGGCGGCCGTCGCTCGCGGTGACCGGCGCGGATGGCCTGCCGGCGCTGCACACGGCGGGCAATGTGCTGTTGCCGGAGATCACCTTGAAGGTTTCCTTGCGCCTGCCGCCCACGGTCGACCCGGTTGTCGCGAGCCGCGCCGTGCGCGCGGCGTTCGAGCGCGAGCCGCCCTACGGCGCGCATGTCAGCTTCGAGCCCGAATCATCGTCAGGCGGCTGGAATGCGCCTGCATTCGCGCCCTGGTTCGAGGAATCCATGCAGCGCGCCTCGCGGCAGGTGTTCGGGCGCGAACCGGTGAGTCTCGGCGGAGGAGGCACCATCCCTTTCTTAAGAATGCTGGGCGAGCGATTCCCAAAGACTCAGTTCTTCGTCACCGGCGTGCTGGGGCCGCTCTCCAATGCCCACGGACCCAACGAATTTCTGCACATCGACTATGCAACCCGGCTGACCGAGTGCGTGAGCTGGGTGCTCGCGGATTTCGCGGCGCTGCAGCGCTAGATTGCGGGCTTTTGGGCTGCACCGATGCTTGCCTTGCGCACGTGTTCATAGGCTTGCAATGAACAATAGGCGGACTTCAGCAAATCCGAATCCACACCGGCGGCTCGCGCCCGGCGCAGCATATCTCCCACCACATGATCTGCCTCGGTGGCGCGGCCTTGTTCCATGTCGCGGCGCATGGAAGCTTCCAGCAATGAGTTCTTCTGCGTGAGCAGTGCCTTGATCGGTGCCATGTAGTTGGCGCGCGGCGCATGGCCCGCGGCCGCCGCGACAGCCGCGCAATCGTCCAGCATACGCACCATCAACGCCGCGCCGTCCTGGGTGGCGGCAATTTCGCCGACGTTGGTGCGCATCAAGCACGTCATGCCGGCCAGCGACGCCAGCAGCACGAACTTTTCCCACATCTCGAGCATGATATCGCGGCTCAATCTTGCTTCGAATTTTCCCATTTGCAGGGCGCTGTCCAATGCGCCGGCCGCCGCTGCCTGCGCGGCGTTGCGCGCGCCGTAGACGAGCGCCTGAACATCGGTAAGCTGCTTGATGTCGCCGTTGGCATCCAAGGTCGCAGATACCTGCGCCAGGCCGCCCAGCACCCTTGATGCGCCAAAAGCCCGGTCCAGGACTTCAAGATGCTGCAAACCATTGAGCAGCGGCAATATGACGGTGTCCGCGCTCAAGTACGGGCGCACCGAGTCCATGGCGCTCGACAAATCGTAGGCTTTGCAGCTGAGAATAACCGCGTCGAACGTGCCGCTGGCGGCAGCTCCGGATTCCAACAGCTGCAATTGCTTCACGTGCAGCTCACCGCGCGGTCCATAAAGACGCAAACCACGATCGCGCAATTGCGCCGCGCGTTTGGGGCGCACCAAGAACGTTACATCCGCACCGCCTTCCTGCAGGCGAAGTCCGAAGAAACCGCCCACGCTGCCGGCGCCCAACATCAGTAGTTTCATGTTATTTCGCATCCCAGCTTATAGTTGGCGCATTGTTGCGCGGATTTGCGCATTCGTCACGGGGATCCCGCATGCCGCCATGGATTCGCAATCTTATCGTCGCCGCAGGCGTCCTGATCGTGGCGGCGGGGGCCGCCTATTACTGGCTGCTCGTTGAAAGCCACGTTCCGCACGATGCGCAGTTCGCGCTGGATATCGGCGAGGTTCGACGTTTGTCCGGCGCTGTGCCGGGCGATCCGCCGACCGCCATCGAGGTGGAGCGTATTGGGGTGTTCAGAGCGCCCGCCACCGCGATTGTGGCCGGCGATGGGTGGCAGACACGCGAGCTGCCGGTGTTTTCCTATCGCCTTCTCTACCCGCAGACGTCCGTCATCATCGACACCGCGCTCAACAAGGAAATCGGCGGCGAAAATCTGAACTCGTTCGACGCCGATGCCTTTGCCCGCATGCAAAGCGCGATAGGAAAGGCCTCGCTGATCCTCATTACGCACGAACATTTGGATCACATCGGCGGTCTTACG
>DATMKO010000292.1:0-3264 GCA_035571175.1 Steroidobacteraceae bacterium
GCGGTTTGCCGCGAAGTCCTGCAGCCGCTTGAGCCATGATCGAGCCGCGCCGCTGTCGAGACCTTCGCGCGCCGCCTCGATGCCGGCTGCAATGGATTGCGCTCGGCGGGCGATATAAAGCGCGATGCCACACTGCAATACCAGCGCGTCCCGATGCGGGCCGCGGTCGCGGCCTTCGAACACATCGAGAATTGCCGCGAAATTGGTCCTGGCGTCGCCGCCCTGAAGCTCGCTCGAGCGGCAGCGCGCGATGCCGAATTCTTCTGGATCGACTTCCAATTGCCTGATCTTAATGCCCGCGACATCGAACGCCAGGAATGGGCCGATCGGCGTGGCTTCGTCCCAGCCCGCCGCGCCGTGCACCACCCACGCTCGCTGCACCTGCATACCGGCCAAGGTTTCGGCCATCAGTTCCGCGGTTGCCGCGTCATAGGCGCCAATGAGCAAAAAACGCGGCGCGCCGGGATTGGTCAGCGGTCCCAGCATGTTGAACACCGTGCGTATGCCGAGGGCCGCGCGGATCGGCGCCAGCGCCTTCATCGCCGGGTGAAAGTAAGGCGCGAACAAAAAGGTGAAGCCGGTGGCGGCGAAGCAGCCGGCGGCGGCGACTTCATCCAGAGGCAGGGTTATCCCCAGTGCCTCAATCAGGTCGGCGCTGCCGCAGCGGCTCGAGATGCCGCGATTGCCGTGCTTGATCACCGCCAAGCCGCAGGCAGCGGTGAGCAGTGCCGCGCCGGTGGACAGATTCAAGCTGCCCGACGCGTCGCCGCCGGTACCGACGATGTCGATGGCGTCCATCCCGAGATTCGCAGCCAGCGCGGGTTTGCGCGCCAGGTTGTGCATGGCGCCGGCGAAGCCGCGCAGCTCTTCGGCCGAGACGCCCTTGGCGCGCAAAGCCGTGAGCAGCGCACCCGCCATTGCGGGCGCAAGATCTGGCGCGGTCAACATCGCCAGGAGATCCGCGGCTTCGGTGTAGCTCATGTCGCGACCATCGAGAAGCTGCTCCAGGGATTGGCGCGGCGTGGTCACGCTAGTTCTTCAGGAAATTGCCCATGAGAATCGGACCCGCGGGCGTCAGCACACTTTCGGGATGGAATTGCACCCCCTCGATCGGCAGAGACCTGTGGCGCACGCCCATGATCTCGCCTTGCGGCGTACGCGCGGTTACTTCGAGCACCGCCGGGATGCTATCCGGCTCCGCAATCAACGAGTGATAACGCCCCGCCTCGAAATCCTGGGCCATGCCCGCGTACAGTCCTTTGCCGTCATGCGCGATCGTCGAGACCTTGCCATGCATCAAACGCGCCGCGCGCACCACCTTGCCGCCGAACACTTCGACCAGGGATTGATGGCCGAGGCAGACGCCAAAAATCGGAATGCGCCCTGCGAACGCTTGAATCATGCGCATCGAGACTCCGGCGTTGCGCGGTGTGCCCGGGCCGGGCGATATGACCAGGTGCGAAGGATTTGATAGCAGCGCTTCATCGACCGCGATCGCGTCGTTGCGATGTACGATCACTTCGGCCCCGAGAATCAAAAATGCCTGCACCAGGTTGTAGGTGAACGAGTCGTAGTTGTCGATCAGCAATACCTTCGCCCGCATTTTTACAGCCCCTCCGCGGCGAGCTCCAGCGAGCGCCGCAACACCGCGCCCTTGGTCATCAACTCATCGTATTCGGCTTTGGGAGAACTGTCGGCTACGATGCCGCCCCCGGCCTGGTAGCTGTAGGAATCGCCGCGAAACACCAGCGTGCGAATCGTGATCGCCTGATCCATGTCACCGCGGCGGCCGAAATAGCCCACCGTTCCGCCGTACAGCTGTCGGCCCACCGGTTCGAGTTCGTCGATAATTTCCATGGCACGCACCTTGGGAGCCCCGACCAGTGTTCCAGCCGGAAAAGTCGCCGCAAACAAATCGAAAGCATCCTGCCCGGCTGCCAAGCGGCCCTTGACGCCGCTGACGATGTGCATGATATGGCTGTAGCGTTCGATCACGCGATAAGGATCCACGGACACCGAGCCCGCGCTGGCAACCCTTCCCAAGTCGTTGCGCGCCAGATCCACCAACATCACATGCTCGGCGTTTTCCTTCGGATCCTTAAGAAGCTCCGCCTGCAGCGCGGCGTCCTGCCGCTCATCGGCGCCGCGCGGCCTGGATCCCGCGATCGGCCGCAATTGCGCATGGCCGCCGTGGCATTTCACCAGAGCCTCGGGCGAGGAGCCCACCACCGTGATGTCGCCGAGCTCGCAAAAATACATGTAAGGCGAGGGATTGAGCAGCCGCAGCGCGCGGTACACCTCGAACGGCGAGAGCGCATGCTGCCCTTCGAACCGCGATGCCAGCACCAGCTGGTAAACGTCGCCGCCGGCAATGTACTCCTGAGCGCGCCGCACGCGCTGCGCATGCGCGGCTTCCGTCAGTGAGGGAATCGCCGGCGAAAAACGTCCTGGAGCCAGTATGGCCGGCACCGCGCCGCGCAGCGCCTGAATCACCTCGCGGCGCAGGCTCAAGCGCTCTGCATCGCTGCCGTCATGCAGCAGCGCAACCCCGCGCGTCAAATGATCGAACACCAGCAGGGAGCGCGGGGCAACATAATGCGCGTGCGGCGTCTCGGTGGCATCGAGACTGCGGCCGGGTATGCGCTCGAAGTAGCGCACCGCATCGTAGGCCGTATAGCCGACCAATCCGCCCAGCAAGGGTACGCCCGGGATTTCCGGCTTTGGGCTGGGGGCGCGCGCCAGCGCCGCGCGCAGCACATTCAAGAACTCCTGCTTGGACTGCGGCCGCGGCGCATGGGCACCGCCCAGGTGTTGGCCCTTCGCATCGATGCGCAGTTCGAGACAATCGCCGAACCCGATGAAGGAGTAGCGCGCCAGCCGCTCGCCGCCCTCGACGCTTTCCAGCAGGAATCGCGGCCGGAAGGGCGCCAGCTTCAAATACGCCGAAACCGGCGTGTCCAGGTCCGCTGCGATATCAAAAGGTCGTTGCATCTTGAAAACCTGCGAAGCTTGTCGCCAACAAATGCTACGGACAACAAAAAACCCATCACCACGTTTTGAGCGGAGATGGGTCTTCAGGGTATCGAATGACTAAAGGCTAAACGACCAGCGCCCACTCCTTAAGGGGAAACACGCCACCAATTGCAGAGAATGAGCGGGGCCGACATGGTTCAAGTATCGCCGCAGCGCACGGGGAGCGTCAAGCCTTAAGGCTTAAGCTCGATCAGGCCGCCTGGCGGTGAAAATCAGCCGGTTTTCTTTGCC
>DATMKO010000293.1:0-3725 GCA_035571175.1 Steroidobacteraceae bacterium
ACCGGCCGGCGGACATTCTGCCGTTGGCCCGCCATTTCCTCGGGCCCAGCCTGCACTTAAGTGACGACGCTGCAACCACCCTGCAGCAGCACGACTGGCCGGGCAATGTGCGCGAACTGCGCAATTCAATCGAACGCGCCAAGCTGCTGGCTCGCGACAACATGGTGGCCGCGGCCGACCTGAACCTGCCGATACCGCACCGCACGGCGCCGCGCGAAGCGGAGCACTTCAGCCGCGAGGTCCTGGAGGCCAGCCTGCGCGAAGCGGGCGGCAACATCAGCCGCGCGGCACAGAGCCTCGGGTTGTCGCGGCAGGCGCTGTACCGCCGCTTGGAACGATTCAATCTGCGCCCCTCGAGCGGCGCCTGATCGGGGCGCAATGAGCCTCAAGGCCAAGCTTGCGTTGCTGCTGTTCGCGATCGTTGTAGTTGTTGCCGCGGCCAGCGCGTGGGCAGCGCTTGCGCTTAACAGCGCGCTGCTGGCTGGCTTACTCATCATCGCCGCTGCCCTGTTTCCCGTGCTGTGGCTGGCTTCGCGGGTCATGCGGCCAATTCAGCAAATGCTGCGCGCGCTGGCAGGCACGGTCGCCAGCTACCGTGAAGGCGATTTCAGTTTGTCATTGGTCGCCGATCGCGACGATGAGCTCGGCGAATTGATGACGGCGCACAATGAGCTGGCGGCGGCGCTGCGCCAACAGCGCGCGCACCTGGTACAAAGAGAGCTGTTGTTGGATACGGTGATGCAGAATTCACCGGTAGCGTTGGTGCTGGTCGATGCCCACCAACGCATCGCCTATGCCAACATCGCCGCCCGGCATTTATTGAGCGAGGGACGAAGTCTCCAGGGCTTGAGATTTCCGGACGCGCTGCGGCACGCGCCGGCGGCATTGCAGGGCGCCGCGGCCGAACAAGGCGATACGCTGTTTTCGAGCCTCATCGACGGTGTCGAGGAGACGTTTCATTTATCGCAGCGCTCGTTCATTTTGCAGGGACGCGCATTTCGGCTTTACCTGCTCAAGCGGCTCACGCGTGAGTTGTCGCGACAGGAAGTTTCCACCTGGAAGAAGCTGATCCGCGTCTTGAGTCACGAACTCAACAATTCTTTGGGTCCGCTCTCCTCGCTCGCGCACTCCGGCGCCGAAATCGCGCGACGCGGGGACCACGCGGCGCTGCCCACGGTGTTCTCGGCGATCGCCGAGCGCGCCGAGCACTTGCATCACTTCGTGAGCGGCTATGCAACCTTCGCCAAGCTGCCCGCGCCGCGCTCTGAAAGCGTGCCCTGGCAGCAGTTCGTCGCCGATCTCAAGGGGCAACAGCCGTTTACGCATGCCCAGCCATTACCCGAACTGCCGGGCTGGTTTGATCGCGTGCAAGTCGAGCAGGCGCTGATCAATCTGCTGAAGAACGCCCACGAGGCCGGCGGCGCCACGGCCGAAGTTGAGCTGTCAATCATCTGCGCCGGTGGCGACCAGCGCATCGAAGTGCGCGATCGCGGCTCCGGGATGAGTCAAACGGTGCTCGCGCAGGCATTGTTGCCTTTCTATTCGACCAAGCGCAGCGGAACGGGATTGGGGCTGGCGCTGGCGCGCGAAATTGCCGAGGCGCACGGCGGCCGGATTCAATTGGCGAATCGCGAAGGCGGAGGCCTCTCCGCCACTCTGGACTTGCCATGGAGCCCTGCTGCGGCGGATGCTAAAGTTCCCGAATGATGTTGGCCCCCTTGCTCGCGGACGTTACCTAGAACATGGGAACCATCTTTGTCGTTCGCCACGGTCAGGCGGCTTTCGGCACCGATCATTATGATCGGCTGACCGAGACCGGATTTACGCAGTCACGCCTGCTGGGGGCGTATTTCGCGCTGCGCAATATTCGGTTTGACGCCGTGTTCACGGGCACCCTGCAGCGCCAGACCGAGACCGCGCAGGGAATTTTCGAGGGCCACCCCGCCTTAGGACACAACGCCCTTCAAGAGCGCTTTCCGGGTCTCGATGAATACAAGCCAGACGCCATCATGATGGCGTTCACCGGTGAATTCCCCGCTCCCGCAGCGGCGGCGGCGCAGCGCGATCCGGTCGTGGTACGCGACCATTTTCGCCTGCTCAGGGAAGCGCTGCTGGCCTGGGCCGAAGATCGCACGCAGCCTGAAGGAATGGCGGCCTTCAAGGTGTTCCAGGAGGGCGCGGTGGCGGCGCTCGTGGCAGCGCGCCAGCGCTTCCCGGACGGCAATGTACTCGTGGTCAGTTCCGGCGGACCGATCGCAGCCATGGTCGCGGCCGCGATGCAGGCGCCTCCCGCGACCGCCGTGGAGTTGAATCTGCGTATTCGCAACAGTTCTCTCACCGAATTCGCCGCGACGCCGCGGCGCCATCACCTGGTGAGCTTCAACGGGCTGCCGCACCTGGATACAAATTCAGATTTGACGCTGACGACCTACGCGTAAAGGCCGTCAGCGCGGTGCAAAGAATTCGGTGAAAGTCACGATGTGCTCGTCGTTGAGTTCAACAACATCGACGAGCTCCGTCGGCACCGTGACCCCGGTGACTTTGGAATAGATGTCCGCCCGCCAGTGCGCCGTGGCCTTCGGCCATTCGACGGTAAGCGACAGCAGCTGATAATTGTTGAGCCGAAAAACCTTGACCATCATCGCGAGCCACGGACGGAACTCGGCCAGATCCTTGCCCCGAATGGCAATCGATTTATCGGCGCTGGCCCCGAGGATTTCGTATTTTCCGTTGGGGGCAAAAACCCGGCACATGCCCACGAGATCACCGCGCACGCGCGCGGCGTGCAGTTGTTCAATGAGCTTCTGGGCAACGATGCGCTCCGCCACTTCAACTTCTCCCGCGATCAGGCCAGCGCGGCGCGAATTTCAGCGCCGATCTGCTCGAATGCCTTGCGCGCATATGGAATCACGGCTCCCAAGCCATAGAAAAGATGGATCATACCCGGATGGCAAGTGTAGGACACTTCAATGTTTGCGCGCTTCAGGCGCTCGTAATAGTGCCGCCCCTCATCGCACAGCGGATCGAATTCGGCGGTGTGGATGATGGTTCGAGTCAAGCCAGTCACTTCGTCGGCGAGCAGCGGCGAAACCAGCGGATCGCTGGGGTCCGTGCCTGCGGGCAGGTAATGCATGAGGTCGTGATCGAGCGTGGCCTGATCGATCAAGTAGCCGGTCGTCAAGGCGAGCTTCGATGGTGTCGCGCGGCTGTAATCGAGAATCGGGCAAATCAGCAGCTGCAGCGCCAGCCGTGGGCCCGCCGTTCGCGCTTGAGCCTGACAGGCTGCAGCTGCCAACGTGCCGCCGGCAGAGTCCCCGCATATCCCTAAGCGCGAGGCATCGATGCCGAAATCCGCCGCATGCGCACCTATGTATTGAACCGCGGCCATCGCGTCCTGCAGCGCCGCCGGAAAGCGATGCTCCGGGGCCAGCCGGTATTCGACCGATACAACACGGACGGCGCCGGAATTTGTGAGAGCACGCGCGATTGAGTCGTGTGTGGCGATGCTGCCGGCGACCAGCCCGCCGCCGTGAAAATATACGAGCCCCGGCAGTATTTCTGCGGCACCGAGCGGCGAATAAATCCGCACCGGCAACGCGCCGCCTGGCCCGGGAAGCGTTCGATCCTCGATGCGGCCCACGGCGATTTCAGGTCCCGCCAATTTCATCAGCTCAGCGAGGCCCCTACGTCGTTCCTCGACGCTTATGCTGCGTGCGTCGGGAGGG
>DATMKO010000294.1:0-4097 GCA_035571175.1 Steroidobacteraceae bacterium
CGCATCGGACGAGTGCTGATCGCGCGCGGCCGAGATGCCGCGGACGTGGCCATCAGTATGACCTTCGGACCCAACACCTTGGCTAGCTTCAAAGTCTGGACAGATGAAGTTCAGACGCTCGCCGCTTGAACTTAGCAGCGAGCCAATTGTCGCAGCGCGAATGTGGCCACTCCTGCGCGGGAAACAATTAGAATTGGCGTTTTTGCGGTAGAGCGCCGGGAGTCAGCATGTGTGAGAAGGTCATGAATACCGTCCGCGCGGGGTATTTCGCGGGCGTAGCGGCGCTCGCCCTGGCGGCATTCGCCACAGCGGCCGCGCCGCGCGACGAGAACACGCCCGCTGCTCAAGCGTTCCCCGGGTTCACCCACATCAAGTCCTTGGGCGGGATCGATGAATATCGGCTCGACAGCAACGGCCTCAGCGTGTTGCTGGTGCCGGACCATTCCGCACCCGTGGTGACATTTCAGGTGACTTATCGGGTGGGATCGCGCAACGAGGTAACCGGTACGACCGGAGCCACGCATATTCTGGAACACATGATGTTCAAGGGCAGCGATGCCTTCAATGACGCGAAAGGCAACAGCATAAAACAGCTGCTGGAGCACGTCGGCGGGCAGTTCAACGCCAACACCTCATTCGACCGAACCAACTATTTCGCGACCATCGGACGCGAGAGCCTGGAGGGGTACGTCGCAATCGAGGCCGATCGCATGCGTCATCTATGGCTGCACGAGTCGGATCGGCAATCCGAAATGACGGTGGTTCGCAACGAGTACGAGCGCGGCAAGAACGATCCTGAAAATGTGCTGTTGGAGGAAGTCACTGCAGCCGCCTACGTGGCGCTGCCGTATCACCATCCGGTGATCGGCTGGAAAAGCGACATCGAGCATGTGCCGATTGCCAAGCTGCGCGACTTCTACGACACCTTCTACTGGCCGAACAACGCCACCGTTACCGTGGTTGGCGATATCGAGCCCGAGGCGGTATTGGGCTTGATCAAGAAATACTACGGCGTGTATTCCCATTCGCCGGCGCCGATTCCGGACATCTACACCGAGGAGCCGCCGCAAAGCGGCGAGCGGCGTGTTTTGATCAGGCGGCCCGGCGAACTTGGCACGGTCATCGTTGCGCACAAGGTGCCGAACGGCAGGGATGCCGACCAGGCGCCGCTGGAGATGCTCGATGCCATCTTGGGCTCGGGCAAGAACGCGCGTTTGTACCGCGCCCTCGTCGATCAGGGACTGGCGCTGCACGCCGAGGCCGGCACCGACTTGCTGCGCGATCTGTCGCTGCATAGCGTTTACGCGGCGCTGACGCCGGGAACCAGTCATGAGCAGGCCGAAAAAGCACTGCTGACGGAAATCGCCAAGATCAAGACCGATGGGGTGACCGACGCCGAGGTCGGCCGGGTTAAGCAGCAGTACATTGCCGAGGATGCCTACAAGCGCGACGGCACGGCCGGCGTTGCCAGCGAACTCGCCGAGTGGATCGGGGTGGGTGATTGGACCTTGTATGTCACATTCCCGCAGTCGGTGCAGCAAGTCACCGCCAAGGACGTGCAGCGGGTGGCCAAGAAATACCTCGCCGTGGATCAAAGCACGACGGGTTGGTTTGTTCCCGTAACGCCGACAACGGAGAAGGGCTCGTGATGCGCCTGTATGCACTGATTGCGCTGTTTGCGCTCACCTCTTCCGCGCTCGCCGCAAACATGGAGGATCATGCGCACCGTTCGCAAGTCGATGGCATCGATCTGATCACCTATCGGTCGACGGTGAAGGACGTGGTCGTGATTCTGGGCGTGCTGCCCGCCGGCGATGCGATGGCCGGATCGGGCAATATTGCGATTCCAACGCTTTCCGGCATGATGCTCGACCGCGGCACGAAGGCGCTCGATAAGTTCGCGATTTCCGACAAATTGGAAAATGTCGGCGCCGAAATCAGCTTTTCGGTCGGTTCGCAATCCTTGCAAATCCGCGCCAAATGCTTGAAGAAGGACCTGGCGCTCGTGGTCGGACTGATTGCCGCGGAGTTGCGCACTCCGGCGCTGCAAGTCGCGGAATTCAATAAAGCAAAGCAACAGATGGTCGGCGAGTTGGAGCACTCGGCGCAGAACAGCAGCGCGCGCGCCTTGGAGGCTTTTGATCGCGCGATATTCCCCGCCGGCCACCCCAATCGGCCTCATACCTTGAGCGAATACATAGCGGCGGCCAAGTCGGCGAATCTCGACGAGGTCAAGGCATTCCAAGCTAAATTTTATGGTCCTTCGCATATGACGCTGGTGGTGGCGGGCGATGTCTCGGATACCGACACGCAAGCCGAAGTCGGCAAGGCATTTTCCGGGTGGAGCGGCGGGCAGGACTACATTCGGCCCGCGAAACCCGCGCAATCATCGGCGGCAAGCGAGGTCATGGTGCCGCTCGCGGACAAGCCCAGCGTCAGCGTGCTGCTCGGACAGGCGACCGGCCTCAAATACAAGGATCCGGATTCGTTGGCGCTGCGGGTGGGAACCGCAATTCTCGGCAGCGGATTCACCGGCCGCTTGATGAGCAGCGTGCGCGACAAAGAAGGCCTGACTTACGGGATCAGCGCGAGCATGGGCGATGACAGCATTGTCGACGGCGCCTGGAACATCAACGCCAGTTTCGCACCGGCGCTGCTCTCCAAGGGCGTTGCATCCACTCGACGGGAACTCGACAAGTGGTGGAATGACGGCGTTACCGACCAGGAATTGGCGGCGCGCAAACAGGGAATCACCGGCGGCTACTTCGTGGGTCTGTCGACCACCGGCGGCCTGGCGGGCACCATTCTCTCGAATACGCAGCGCGGCTATGACCTGTCCTGGCTGGACGGATACCCCGCGGCCGTGAAAGCCTTGACCACGGCGCAGGTCAACACCGCCATCAAAACGCATCTCAATCCGAGCACGATGGTGCTGGTCGAAGCCGGCAGCGTCGCAGCCGCCGGCAGCGGCACGCATTAGGTTAGCCGTTGCCCAGATAGTCCTGCTTGCCGATGTCAAGACCCGCCTGCCGCAGAATGTCGAAGGCGGTGGTCACATGGAAAAACACATTGGGTAGCAGGTGACCAAATAGGTAGGGCATGCCTTGCATGCTCTTGGAAGATGACCGTGTCTGCCACGTAACCGTCCTGTCTTCGGACCCTTCGAATTGCTGTGGCTTCAGGCTCGCAAGATATTCGACTGTACGGCGCGTATTGGTGATCAGTTCGGCCAAGCTCTTGTCCTTGCCGTCGAATGTGGGCACCGCCACGCCCGCAAGACGCGCGGCTCCTCCGCCGGCAATATCATTCGCGATGAAAATCTGCGCGCTCAACGGCAGCATGTCGGGGTACAACCGGGTTTGCAGCAGCACCGCCGGGTCGATCTTGCGGGTTTGGACGTAGGCGGCGGCTTTCTCCAGAATTGCCGCGAGGCTGTTCAACGCCCGCGTGCAGGTGGGTACCGTGGCTTGATACATCGTCAAGGTATTCATGCGGCCCTCACGGGTCGCGCGAGCTGCCGCAACACGTATTGCAAAATTCCGCCGTGTTGATAGTAATCGAGCTCCTTCGGAGTATCGATGCGCAAGCGCGCCTCGAATTCGGTGGTCTTGCCATCGTCGGCTTTGGCGATGACCTTGACGGTCTTCGCCGCTCCGCGGTTCAGCCCCACGATTTCGAAAGTTTCCTTGCCCGTGAGCCCTAGTTTTTGCGCGCTGTCGCCCGGCTTGTATTGCAGCGGCAGCACTCCCATGCCGATGAGATTGGAGCGGTGAATGCGCTCGAAGCTCTCGGCGATCACCGCCTTGACACCCAACAGCATGGTTCCCTTGGCCGCCCAATCGCGCGAGCTGCCGGTCCCGTATTCCTTGCCTGCGAGTATCACCAGCGGCGTACCCGCAGCTTTGTATTTCACGGACGCGTCGAATATCGACAGTTGTTCGTTGCTCGGAATGTGCAGCGTGACGCCGCCTTCCGTACCCGGCAGCAGCAGATTGCGCAAGCGAATATTGGCGAAGGTTCCGCGCATCATGACTTCGTGATTGCCGCGGCGAGCGCCGTAGGAATTGAAGTCCACGACCTGTACTCCCTGAGCCAGC
>DATMKO010000295.1:0-8321 GCA_035571175.1 Steroidobacteraceae bacterium
CGCAGATGCCACGAACGGTAGGAAGCCGCCGAGTATGCCGACACCTAGATGGTAGGGCAGCGACAGCGAGGTGGTGCGGATTTTCGCCGGAAACATCTCGACCATGAATGCAGCCATCGGTCCGTACACCATGCCGACCAACGCCAACAGCCAGACCACGACCGCGATCGAACCAAAAAAGTTGACGTTCGCGGCGGAGCCCTTGAAGCCCGCCGCATCAAGCGCTTTCTTGTAAGCGGACTCATCGAATCCCACCAACGTCGTTCCGCCGATACGAGTCACTACGCCGCTGCCGGCGGGCGCAGGAATCGAGGCGTACGAAAGCCCGTTGCGGCTGAAAAACTTGCGTGCCTTGTCACACGCGGATGCCGGCGCTGCGAATAGCGAGAACGTGCAGTTATCGGCGCTTATCTGGATCGGATTTCGCGCGGAGAAGTCCGCCAAGCCCGGATTGGCGAAATTGGCGAGCGCGTGGAAGCTCGGAAAAAACGTCAAGGCGCCCAACAGCAGTCCGGCGATCATGACGGGTCTGCGGCCAATCCGATCGGACAGCGCGCCGGCCAAAACGATGAGAGGCGTACCCAGGGCCAAGCCGACCGCAATGATGGTGTAGCTCGTCTTGTAATCGACTTGCAGTGTGTTCTGCATGAAAAATAGCGCGTAAAACTGCGCGCCATACCAAATCACCGTCATACCCGACGTGATGCCAAACAGCAGCACGAGCACGCCCTTTATATTGCTCCAGGAGCCGAAGGTCTCCCTGATGGGCGATTTGGACGTGCGGCCATCCAATTTCATTTTTTGGAAGACCGGAGACTCATCGAGTTTGAGACGGATATAGATCGAGACAGCGAGCAGCAATACCGAGGTCAGAAACGGGATGCGCCAGCCCCAGGCCTTGAATGCTTCGTCGCCCAATGTCAAACGACAGGCGAGAATGACCAGCAAGGAAAGCAGCAGGCCGATCGTCGAGGTGGTTTGAAGCCAGCTGGTGTAATAGCCGCGGTGGGCCGGCACGGCGTGCTCCGCCACATACGTGGCTGCGCTGCCGTATTCGCCGCCCACTGCCAGACCTTGAGTGAGGCGCAACACCACCAAAAGCACGGGCGCCCACACACCCACCTGTGCATAGCTCGGCAACAGTCCCACGAGCAGGGTCGACAGACCCATCATCACCATTGTGATCATAAAGCAGCGCTTGCGGCCGATGCGATCACCGAGCCCACCAAACACGAGCGCGCCGAAGGGCCGCACGGCGAAGCCCGCTCCAAACGTGGCGAGACTGGCCAGGAATCCTGCGGTCTCGTTGCCGGGTGGAAAGAACAGCGCACCAAAGAAGACAGCGAGGCTGCCGTAAAGGAAAAAATCGTACCATTCGAACACTGTTCCCAACGAGGCCGCGACCAGAACCAGTCGTGTCCGCGCCGCCTTATCCCTGGCGATCCTTCCTGTCGCTTCGAGCGCTTCTATTGCCATGAAATCCTCCTAACATCCCTGGGGAATTTCCGAGACCGGGAAACGATGCGGAGCGCAGTACATCACGCCAACGGCTGGCGCGCAACGGCCGCCAAGGATCACGGCGGATTTTTGCAGTCCGGAGCAGCGCCGCTAAAAAGCGTTTGAAACTTTCGCTCGCCGAGTGACGTGAACCGCATTGCGCGCGATTTATTGTCGCGCAGTACCCAGCCGAGCTGGCAGAACCGCGACAACATCGCGGCACCCAGCGATCCTGCGAGGTGATGCCTGCGTTCGCTCCAATCCAGACATGGTCGGCAAAAGGTGCGGCGCTGGCGCGCAACGGCGCCAGCGTCGACGCCCAAACGTGCAAACCATTCGACGCCGGGTGCGCTTAGTTGCAGTCCCTTCTTGGACACCTCCACCACGCCGCGCTCTATGAGCGCCTCATAGGCCAAAACGCCGAGCTCACCGGCAAGGTGGTCGTAGCAAATCCGCGCCTTTCGCAACGCAGGATCGCGCGGGCTGGAAATCAGGCGCACCGCGCCAGTGCGAAAGGCCACACCCATGAGGGACTCGACCAGCCTTGCCACGTCCTCGTCGGCGAGCCGGAAGTACCGGTGCCGCCCCTGCTGCTCGACCTCGATCAGGGCGGCTTCGAGCAATTTGGACAGGTGCGCGCTCATCGTCTGCTTGGTGACGCCGGCGATAGCGGCCAATTCAGTCGCTGTAAGGGCACTGCCCGTCATCAACGCCGTCAACGCGTCCGCCCGGGCTCGATCGCCGAGCAGAGTGGCAATCCGCGAGATGTTTGGTCCGTCTTTCATGGTTCGACGGTAGACGAACCATCGCTCGGTGGCAAGCGCCTATATTGGGGTCAACAAACCAGGGGTAACCGCCATGACCATCACATGCTTCATTCGCTACACGATCGACCCGTTTCAGCGCGCTGCCTTCGAGGCTTATGCCGACAACTGGGGCCGCATAATTCCGCGCTGCGGCGGCCATCTGATCGGCTACTTCCTGCCGCATGAGGGCACGAGCAATATCGCGTGGGGACTCATTTCGTTCAAGTCGCTCGCCGACTACGAAGCGTATCGAATCCGCCTGAAAGACGATGCTGAGGGACGAGCGAATTTCGCCGCCGCTCAGGCGCAACGCTTCATCTTGAGCGAGGAACGGACGTTTCTGGAGGCCGTCGACAGTACCCTCGAGCGCCCGGCAATTGATACCGAATCAAGAGCGCGGTAGCCGTGATGTTCGGATGGATAGGAAGATTGGCGAAGAAAGTTTAGTCTAGCAGGACCTGTCGACTTTCTTGCCAAGGAGAATTCGGATGCGCTTTCAAAGCCTTGCCTTAGCACTCGCCGCAACCGGCCTATGCGCCAGCTTATCCGGTCAGGCGCAGACGCCGCCGGCGGTGAACCCGCTCGACAACGTCCCCGATAACATGCCCTTCGACGTGCCCTACGGCGAACCGGTCTCGCTCGATAGGGCGCAGAGCGCCATTGCTGCGGCAATCGCCGAAGCCAAGAAGCACCACTGGAAGCTCAACATCGCGGTGGTCGACTCTGGCGCCAACCTGGTGGCTTTCCAACGCATGGACGGCGCACAACTCGCATCGATTGCAGTGTCGGAACATAAGGCACGCGCGGCCGCGAGCTTTCGCCGCGAAACGCGGGTGTTCGAGGACAACATCCAGTTGAAGCAGGCTTACTACACCCTCTCCCTCGACGGCATCGTCGCTTCGCGCGGCGGGATCCCGCTGCTGGAAGGCGGAAAGCTGATCGGTGCGATTGGCTGTTCCGGCGGTACCGGCTCGCAGGACGAGGTAGTGTGCAAGGCCGGCGCCGCAACCATCAAGTAGCCGGGTTGAACGAGATTGAGATATGAACCTCAATCAAGTTACTCTGCCTTCGAAAGACGTTGAGCGATCGGCGGCGTTCTATCGCCTGCTCGGGTTTACGCAGATCGTCAGCGATTTGCCGCACTACGCGCGGTTCGAGTGCAAGGACGGCGGCGCGACATTTTCGCTGCACGAGGCGACTTCACCAGTCACCTCGGGAATCATCGTGTACTTTGAATGCGATGATCTGGACGCCGAGTACCAGCGGCTGCGCGCTCTGGGCGTGGATTTCGAGGCGCCGCCGACCGATCAATCCTGGCTGTGGCGGGAAGCATATCTCAACGATCCGGATGGCAACCTCATTTGCCTATACCATGCGGGCGCCAATCGGCGTTTCCCGCCGTGGCGCACTGCGTAACCGGAGGGCGAGGATCGCAGTTATCAATCAGGCCGACCGCAAGCGTAGGATCGACGGACTTCTGAACGAGGGAGAAAGCCATGAGTAAGGTGACTGCCAAAATCAAGGAGGAGTTTTTAGCGCTGCTTCCGCCGACCATCTACTTCTTCATCGCTCTGCACATCGTCGGCCTGGTGCGCGCGTTGTTGATCAAGGCAACGGGGCTCAGCCCGCTATCGACGGCTTCCATTGCGGTGGCTGCCCTGGTTCTCGGCAAGTCGGTGCTGATCGCGGAGTTGCTGCCGATCATCAATCGCTATCCGCAAAAGCCGCTGATCTACAATGTCGGCTGGAAGACGATGCTGTACCTGGTGGTCTCGCTATTCATCCATTATCTGGAGAGACTGTACGACTTTTCGCGGCAGGCCGGCGGGATCGCTGCCGGCAACAAAAAACTGCTCGCGGAAATGGTGTGGCCGCATTTCTGGGCGGTGCAGATCATTTTGGCGTTGATGATCTTCATGTATTGCGTCGGCAACGAACTGACGCGCGTGATCGGCAGGGATCGCATGCAACGAATGTTCTTCGGACCGCTGCCGCTGCCCGTGTTCTGAATCGAGGGCAAGCGGCGCCGGCCGCCAATTATTTTTTTATTTCTATCAGTATCGTATCGACATCATCGAGCGCCTCGTCCGCATGCGTCACGGGAGGACGCAGCAGTGCCTCGCCGGCATGCAGCTCGGATATTCTCGTGCTGCCGTCGGGCATCGTGTACTTGACCTTGCCCCCTTTCAGCACATAAACGACCGAGTAGGGATGGGAATGGACCGGAGTCTTGTCCCCTTTCTTCGGCGAGTATTCCAGCACTCGCACCTTGTCGTCCTCGGCAAGTACCTTCAAATGCTTCACGCCGTATTGCATGGCATCTTGGGCCAATATGACGCTTGAGGACGCGAGTGCGAAACTTCCGGCCAACGCGATGAGCCTGTTCATCAGATCACTCCCTGGGTGTGGAAACTAAGCGAAGAATTGCCGGGTTATTTAGCCGCCGAGGCCGGAGACTGCATGTTGCGCACCATCTTGAGGACCGTTGCGCGGGGCAGGAACGGGACCAATCGAGCCGTGCGGTGATTGCCCTTGCCGGTAATCACCACTCTTTGATTGTCGCGGAAGCCGGCATAGCCAGCCTCGGCCACCGGCATGGAGTCCATGACGACAGCGGTTTGGCCCAGGCGTGTCGAACCAGTCCCCGCCCGCTCGCGAAATTTGCTCTTGGTTGCTCCCGGACACAGACAGCTCACATGCACGCCGGTCCCGCGTGCCTCTTCCCAGAGCGCTTCCGACAGCGACAATACGAAAGCCTTTGACGCGTAGTAGATCGCCATCAGCGGCCCCGGCACGAAGGCTGCCATCGACGCCACATTCAGCACGCCGCCGCGATTGCGTTCGAGCATGCCCGGCCAGTAAATGTGCGTGAGCTCCGCCAGCGCGCGGACATTCAAGTCGATCATTCCAAGCTGCGGCCCGATGTCCGAGCCCGCAAAAGCTCCGGCCTTGCCAAAGCCCGCATTGTTGACGAACACGTCGATCTTGAGTCCCGCCGACTTAACGGCCTGCGCCAGGCGCATCCCGCCTCCCTGCTCGCCGAGATCGACCACAAACACGGCTGCCTTCACGCCATGAGCGGCGGACAGCCTGCCGGCAACTGCGTTGAGCGCCGCCGCGCTGCGGGCGGCGAGGATCAGATCGTAGCCGTCCCGCGCAAAACATTCCGCCAGATCGACGCCAATACCCATGGATGCGCCTGTCACCAGCGCGCTCTGTCCGGCACCCGGTTTTCCCTGCGGCATGGACCGTCTCCCTTGTTATGTTATGGCCCTGTTGCTGTCAGTCTGGCTCGTTTCCCAAGCTGTGTCGAATGGCCCGAGGAAGCAATTGCGCGCCGGCGAGCTATTGGGCATCCTGACTTCCCCATAGCTTGAGGACCCGGGTATGGAGTCGGACCCGCCCGCCACGCAGGAAGCGAGCTCGAACACGGTCGACGTTCGTGCCAACGAGCGTCTGTTCGCATCGCTTTATGACCAGCTGCGCCAGCTGGCTGCGCGTCAGCTGCGTCGCAATGCGGGTGTGCCCGTAAGCCCCACGACCCTGCTGCACGAAGCCTATCTGGGAATGGCCGATCGGAACGCCGTATTTCCGGATCAAAATCGGTTCATGGGATATGCGGCGCGGGTGATGCGCGGCTTGATCATCGACTTCATTCGCGAACGACGCGCGCTCAAGCGCGGCGGGGCTTTTCAGATCACACAACTGAGCAGCGATATCCAGGAGCCGGCGCTTGATGAGGCGAAATTCATGCGCTTGTCGGCGGCGCTCGACGAGCTTGCGGAGCGCGACCCGCGCCTGGCAGAAGTGGTCGATCTTCGCTATTTCTGCGGGTTCACGTTCGATGAGATTGCCGCGCAACGCGGCGTGTCGAAGCGCACGGTGCAACGCGACTGGGAGATTGCGCGCATCATCCTTTTTGAGCAGCTGACAGAGACTCCCTAAGATCGGAAATCCAAGCGGCCGCCCAAGAATTGGCGCTTTTCGAGCCGATTATCCGATCTATCAACAAGAGGCGCTGCCAGCGAGGCGACGGTCGTCTGATTTGCGCAATTTCGCAGGAGGATCACCAATGTCCGACGCAGTTGAGGTCCGCTGGCAGCGCCTAAGCGAACTTCTCGATCAGGCGCTCGGAATGAGCGACCCGGGCGAGCGCGCGCAATGGCTTGCGGCACTCGAGCAACAGGACAAGGGACTGGCCGCCCAAGTTGCGGAGATGCTCGTGGTGCGGGCGCGGGAAGGGTTCTCGCAGTTTCTGGCCGCGCCCTTATCCATCCCCGGCGCACTTCCAACCACCGCCACGCTGGCCGGACGGACGGTCGGTTCCTACATTCTGGAAGCCGAAATCGGCCGCGGCGGCATGGGCAGCGTATGGCGGGCGCGGCGCGCCGACGGGCGCGTCTCGGGATATGTCGCCATAAAATTTCTGCATGCGGCATGGCTCGGCCGAGACGGGGACACGCGTTTTCGCCAGGAAGGCAATCTACTTGCACGCCTGGATCATCCCAACATCGCAAGACTGATTGACGCCGGCATTCTGGACGACATTTATCCCTACCTCGTCATCGAATACGTCGACGGTCTGCCCATCGACGAATATTGCGAACGCGAGCACTTGAGTCTCGAGGTCCGCCTGCAACTCTTTCAAGCCACGCTTTCGGCCGTCGCACATGCGCACAGTCACCTCATCGTGCATCGTGACATCAAGCCATCGAACGTATACGTCACGTTCGGCGGGGTCATCAAACTTTTGGATTTCGGCATCGCCAAACTTTTGGACGACGGCGACGAGCCCTCGCCACGCACCAAGACCAGCCTACGCGCGCTGACCCCCCAATACGCCGCACCCGAACAATTGCTGGGACAGCCGATCACCACCCAGACCGACGTGTATGCGCTCGGTCTGGTGCTGTACTTGCTGCTCACCGGCCGGCACGCCACGCCACAGGATGCACCGGGAGCGGCTAACCTGGTAAGGGCCATCGTCGACCAGGACCCGCCGCGCGCATCCACGGCGGCAGAAGATATCGGCCGCCGCCGCGCGCTCGATGGCGATCTTGACAACATTCTTGCCAAAGCGCTCAAAAAAGCGCCGCAGGAGCGCTATTCGAATGTGCCGGCGTTCAACGATGATCTGCGCCGATACTTGTCGCATGAGCCCGTGACGGCAGGACCGGATACGGTTCGATACCGCGTCTCCAAATTTGTGCGGCGGCACCGCGGCGCGGTAGCCACGACCGCGCTGACCGCAATCGCCTTGATTCTGGCAATCCTCATCACGACGGCGCAATGGTTCGACGCGCGCCACCAGCGGGATCTCGCGCGGGCGCAGTTGCAGCGAGCCGCAGCCTTCGGCGATTTGGTGTCGATAGTGATGAACGAGTCGGGTCATGCCGGCGAGGCGCTGACCAGCGGTCAGTTGCTCGAGCGCGGCGAAAAGCTGGTGCGCTCGGAGTTCGCATCGTCCAATGGCCTGCGATCCCAGCTTTTCTTCAAGCTGGCGGGGCTTTACGCGCATGTGGGAGGAACCGGCAAACAGCGGGAACTGTACCGAGAAGCCTACGATATCGCGATCCGCAGCGGCGATTTGCGGTTGATCGTCGCAAGCGGCTGCGCGTCGGCGGCGGCGGATGCGGTCAGCGGAGTTGCAAAGGACGCGGCAAGCCGAATCGACCGATTGTTGGAGCGTCTGCCGCGCAGCGCGGAATACGATGACGAGCGCGCCGGCTGCTTGGATTTCGCCAGTATCGTCGCGCGCTTTGCCGGCGATGAAGCCGCCGCGCTCGCTGATGCCGAGCTGGCAGACAAGCTCATTGAGGGGTCACCGAGCGGCACCGAGTGGGACAAAGTGGACGCGATGATCACTCTGGCGGATGCCCGCAGCGACGCGGGATTACTGGGCGCCGCCGATCAAACTTATGCTCGCATTGCCGGAGAATTCACGCGCATCGGCGTGGAGGACACGGGATTTGCCGCCACGCTGTACAACAATTGGGGCATTCTTCTCGTGAACCTGGG
>DATMKO010000296.1:0-7595 GCA_035571175.1 Steroidobacteraceae bacterium
TCTCCGCTCCAGACCATTCCCAGGTGTGATCAAGTACCAGACCCAGTGAAGCATGAGCTTCAGCGGACTGCGGATCAATCTCAATGGCTTTGAGCGCCGCTGCATGTGCCTTGGGAAGCGCCTCCGCCGGGGACTTGAAACCGTGCCAGGCGAGTCCGCTGTTGCAGTCGGCCAATCCTGAATAGGCGGCGCCGTATGCCGGGTCCTTGTCAATTGCCTGCTGGAAGTAGAGCAGGGCCTTCTGCAGGCCGTCTGCGGTCCGTTTGTTCCAGTAATAGCGGCCTTTCAGATATGACTCATAGGCCTCCGGATTCAGCGTGGCCAGGCCTGCCGTTCCCTTCTGTTGTCCCGGCGTCAGTGTAATGTGGATTTGGTGTGCGATCGTTCGCGCCGCGGAGTCCTGCAGTGCCAGCATGTCCTTGAGTTCGCGGTCATAGCTCTCGGTCCAGAGGTCGGTCTGGTCTCGCACCTGAATCAATTGCACGGTAATTCGCACTCGATTGGATTCGCGTCGTACGCTGCCTTGAACGAGGTAGTCGGCATGCAGCTCACTGCCAATTTGGTTCATTGCCAGCCCGCTGCCTTTGTACTTTGCGACCGAACCACGGGCAATGACGCTGAGCCGCTGCGGATTCAGCTTGCCAAGCTGAGCGATCATCTCCTCGGTCAAGCCATCGCTGAAGTATTCCTGGTCCGGATCGCGACTCAGGTTGTCAAACGGCAGAACCGCCAAAATCACTTTTTCAGTACGAGGTTTCGCAGGCATGACCGCATGCCACGCCCAGTACGCCGCCGCCGTGAGCAGCGCAGCGGCCGTCAAGCCGATCAATGCATTGCGCAGCGTACGCGAACCGCCTTGAAAACGAGGTTGGGATTCGTGCCCCGGCGGCGCGCTTACGGGCGCCACAAACCGATACCCGTGCCTGGCGACGGTCTCGATGAATCGGGGACTGTCCGCCGAATCTCCCAAAGCATCGCGCACTTTTTTGATTGCGTTGTTCAGGCCCTGATCAAAAGCGACATACACATCCGTGGGCCATACGCTCTTCTGCAAGTCCTCCCTGGTGACCACCTGACCAGCGCGCTCAACCAGCAATGCGAGCACTCGAAACGGCTGGTCCTGCAACTTGACCTTTATTCCCGCCTTATGCAGTTCGCGCGCTTTCAGGTCGAGCTGAAATAGGCCGAATTGAAAAATACTGATAGGCGGACTCGGTGCCTGCATGGTGGGGTTGAGAGAAAACCCTGTGTTATGGCAAAAACGCTTGTCCAATAACTGCGCCGACAGGTTAGCCCATACCGCTATGCGTTTAAACAATCAATGACTTAGCCAGATATAAATAAGTTATGAATTGAGTAGCCGCGGCGGGAAATCTCGCCGTCGTGGGTTCCCAGGACGCAATCGTTTGTGTTGGACATCTTGAGTCTCGTCGCATTCGCGGGCAGAAGGTGTGCGCGACGCGCAATCTACAGCAACCCTGCAGGCCAATCTGGCCGCTTTCGGACTTCAGAATCATCCATATAATGCGCAATGTCGCGCTCGAACAAATCATTTGCTGAACTTTTTCTGCCGCCCAAAGGCAAAAACTCGAGGCCGCAACGCGGCGGATCAACCGCGGACAATCCCGCGATCCAGGCCATCTGGGACGTCGTTTGCGCCATCCCGCGCGGGCAGGTTTCAACATATGGAGCGGTTGCACGCGCCGCCGGCCTCCCCGGCCGCGCACGGCTGGCCGGTTTCGCGCTCAAGGTGGCCCCGAAAGAGATCAACCTCCCGTGGCATCGTGTGCTCGGCGCGGGCGGACGCATTGTGTTCCCGACTACGTCCTCCCCCTTCAAAGAACAGGCGAAACGCCTGCGGGCCGAGGGAGTGGACATCAAGAATGGCCGCGCGCGCCCCACTTTCATCGCGGATCTCGAGCAAATCTGACGACTCGGGCGCAGCCAGGACTGCCGACGCTAGCGAGGGCTGCTCACCAGGATCCACCCGAGGACCAGCAGGCCGAGGAAGATGGTTTCCGCGGCGATGAGCGCGAGCGCGGCCGAACCGACAGCCATCATTTCCCGCAGCGAGGTCTTCATGCCCAGCGCAGCGACCGAAACCACCAACAGCCACTTGGATACTTCCGTGAAGGCGGCGGCGACGGGCTGCGAAACCAAATCAAACCCGTTGAGGGCGGCAAGTATGAGGAAAACCACGAGAAAGCCCGGCAACAGCGCCACCTTGGTAACGTGAGGTCCGTTTCCCTGCGAATTTCTGGCGACCGCCACCGAGATGACCAAGACCACCGGCAATAGCATGGCCACCCGCATCAGCTTGACGATGGTTGCCGCATCCCCCGCCTGCGGCGAGGAAGCATACCCGGCAGCCACCACCTGCGCGACATCGTGAATCGATCCGCCGAGAAACCGGCCGGTCTGCAGCGGATCCAAATTCAGATGCGACAGCAGAGCGGGATATAAAAGCATCGCAATCGTGCTGTATGTCGTTATGCACGCGATTACGATAACGGTGTCGCGCTCTGAATCCTTGCGGGGCCACGCCACTGCAATGGCCATGGCGGCGGAAGCTCCGCAAATGCCGACGGCGCCGCCGGACAGCACGCCAAATCGGCCGTCGATCTTGAGAATTCTTGCCAGCACCCATCCGACGCAGATGGTGAGCGGAACGCTCGCCACCACCATTGCCGCAGTCGCCCAGCCGAGGCTCCCGATCTGACCGAACGTAATGCGCAATCCGAGTAATGCAACACTGATTCGCAGCAGGGCGCGCGCGGAAACATTGATGCCAGGCAGGTAACGCGCCTCGGCAGACAAGGCGTTCAATGCCATGCCGAGCAGGAGAGCGAAAATGATGGGCGGCGCGTGATAGTGGTCGGATAGGTAGGTCGCAGCCAACGCAACGATAAAGGTCGATATGACACCAGGGGCAATCGTCGCGGCGCCTGCACGAAAGGCGGCGAGACTCAAGCGATCGGAACGCGGGAAAAGTCGCATCGGCAAAAGTCCGTGAAGAATCAGGGTGGTATTCTACCTGTGCAGTCGCGGGTTGGCCTTCAGCTATCGGACCGCGCAGCGCTAAAATGAGAGTGTTGCGAATTTCAAGGGCAATTCATGAAGCATCCAGCGTCGATAAATTTCTTGATTCTGTCACTGTTCGCTGCTTGCGCCGCTGCAGCGGAAAGCCCTGGGCTGAAGGCGTACGAAAGCTTCTTCAAAGCCCATCCGCCGCAAAAAATTGCCGCGCCAGGAGATCTGAAAACCATTGCGCTCTCGGGCGCTGGATCACCCGGCTCGGTAATTTGGGAAACCGACGGCCGCTGGCGCACCGTGCGCGACGTCACCCAGCCGGCGCTGATCCCCGTGATGCCGCAGCCGGGCAGCGGCAACGGTTCGGCGCTTATCATCGCCCCGGGCGGCGGATTTCTGAATCTTTCCATGGACACCGAAGGCTTGGAGGTCGCCCAGTTTCTCGCGGCGCGTGGGATTGCGTGCTTTGTGCTCATGTACCGGCTCGATGACACGCCCGCCGACCTTGACGGCTACTGGAACGTCATTGCGGCGCGGTTCAGCAACATAGACTCCAAGCAGACCTTCAGCACCTTGTCTTCGCCGGCGGTTGCCATGGCGGAGGCGGACGGTCTCGCCGCGATTGAATGGGTGCGCACCCATGCCAATGCCTTTGGGATCGATGGGCAGCGCATTGGCTTCATGGGTTTTTCCGCAGGCGGCATCACAGCCATGAACGTCGCCACCGCCTACAACACGGCGTCGCGCCCGAATTTCGTCGGCGTCATCTACGGAGCCATGCCCAAGCGCAATGTTCCGCCCGATGCTCCGCCGGCATTTATCTTGGTTGCTGCCGATGATCCATTGCTGGCGTACGCCGCGACTCCGATATTCGATGCATGGCGGGCCGCCGGCAAATCGGCTGAGCTGCATATCTACGACAAGGGCGGACACGGCTTCGGCACGAAGAAACAAGGCAAGAGTTCCGATCATTGGCTTGAGGACTACTTCAATTGGCTGGCGGCCGAGGGCTTTGCCAAGGCGCAATAACAATGGTCAGCGGCCGCGTGATCGCCGGGTCGGCGTAGACTTGGCGCAATCCAGGTAACTGCGTTTCTCAGCTGCTTTGGCGAAAGCAGAAGGAATCCTAAATGTCCGTTCTCGATGTTCCCCAACCCGCCTTCATGAACGATCCGGACATTCAGATGTTCGCCGACTCCGCGGCCCGATTCTTTGATCGTGAGGCGCCGCCGGAGCGCGTCGCCCGCTGGCGCAAGGCGGGACAGGTTGA
This sequence comes from Steroidobacteraceae bacterium, assembly GCA_035571175.1. Lineage (GTDB taxonomy): Bacteria > Pseudomonadota > Gammaproteobacteria > Steroidobacterales > Steroidobacteraceae > Bog-1198. Next base: position 4,301 of record DATMKO010000296.1, read on the forward strand.
GCGCGAGTTCTGGAGTCAGGCGGGACAGGCGGGACTGTTGGGCGTCAGCGTACCGGCTGAATATGGCGGATTGGGCGGCGATTTTCGCCACGATATCGTGCTCGTCGAACAGACGATTCGCAAAGGCGTCGACGGCTTCGCGATCAGTCTGCACAATGTGATCGTGACGCCCTACATTCAGGCGCACGGTACCGAGGAGCAAAAGCGCCGCTGGCTGCCGAAGCTCGCGAACGGCGAGCGCGTGGCCGCCATCGCCATGAGCGAACCGGGGGCAGGATCGGACCTGCAGGCGATCCGCACAACCGCGATACGGGACGGCGACGGCTATCGCATCAACGGCAGCAAGACGTTCATCTCGAACGGACAAACCGCGGATCTCATCGTGGTGGTCGCAAAAACAGACCCCACGGCGGGACACAAAGGCGTGTCGCTGCTGGTGTTGGAGACCGACGGGCTCAAAGGGTTCGAGCGCGGCAAAAAGCTCGACAAGATCGGCTTGGAAGCGCAAGACACCTCGGAATTGTTCTTCAATGACGTGTGGGTGCCGCAACAGAACCTGCTCGGCATGCAGGAAGGCAAGGGATTCTACCAATTGATGGCCGAACTGCCGCGCGAACGCCTGCTGCTGGCAATCAGCGGGGTCGTGACCATGGAGCTTGCGCTCGAGACGACCATCCAATACGTGAAGGATCGCAAGGCCTTCGGCCAGCGCGTCATGGATTTCCAGAACACCCAATTCAAGCTCGCCGAATGCAAGGCACAGGCGACGGTGGCCAAGGTGTACGTCAATGACTGCATCGAGAAGGTTCTGCAGGGCAAACTCGACAACACCACCTCGGCGATCGCGAAATATTGGGTGACGGACACCGAGTGGAAGATCATCGATGAATGTCTACAGCTGCACGGCGGCTACGGCTACATCAACGACTACCCGATCGCCCACATGTTCCGCAACGCGCGCATTTCGCGTATCTATGGTGGGTCGAATGAGATCATGAAGGTGTTGATCGCGCGTTCGCTATAGCGGCGGATTGCAGATAGCGCTCTCGGATCTCGCGTTTCAGCATCTTGCCGTTCGGCAGCCGCGGCAGTGTCGCGAAATCGACGCTCTTCGGGCATTTGAAGGCGGCAATGAGCGAGTGGCAGAAGCCGATCATATCGGCGGCCAGTTCGCCGCTGCCGGTAATGCCCGGACGCAATTCGACCACTGCCTTGACCTCTTGCCCGAATTCCTCGTTCGGTACACCGATAACGGCGACGTCGTGCACCGCCGGATGCTGGATCAATGCATCCTCGATTTCCTTGGGGTAGATATTTACGCCGCCGGATAGTATGAGATCGGTGCGGCGATCGGACAGATAGAGAAATCCCTCCTCGTCGAGGTGCCCGATGTCGCCCAGCGTGGTCCAACCGGACGCATGGTGAACAGACGCCGTCTTTTCAGGGTCGTTGTAGTATTCGAAATCAGTGCCGCCGCTGAAATAGACCACGCCGTCCTTACCCGCCGGCAGTACCTTGCCGTCTTCGTCCACGATGTAGATCTGACCCACGACAGCTTTGCCGACCGTGCCGGGATGCGCGGACCACGTTGCCGAGTCGACGGCGGTGAGACCATTGCCCTCACTGCCGGCGTAGTACTCGTAGACTATGGGGCCGAACCACTGGATCATCTGTTTCTTGATTTGCGGTGCACACGGCGCCGCCGCGTGGATGACCAGCTTCAGACTCGAAAGATCGAATTTTCGCCTTTCATGATCCGCCAAGCGGAGCATGCGCACGAACATGGTGGGCACGAATTGCGCGTGTGTAACCCGGTGCGCCTCCACCAGGCGCAGCGCCTCGAGCGCATCGAATTTCTCCATGACCACGACCGTGCCGCCGACCCGCAGCACCAGCATGGTCCACCCAAGGGCCGCCGCGTGATATAGCGGAGCGGGTACCAGGTACACAGTATCTGGCCCCATTTTGTATGCGTACTGCATGTAAGCAGCCAGCGGCGAGAGCTGTCCCCAGGGAATTACGTCAAGTTTGTGCGAGATGCCCTTCGGCCGCCCGGTGGTACCCGACGAGTAGAACATGATGTTGCCTTCGTACTGGCCAACATCGGGACCGTCCGCGGCGCTTTCGACGATCCGATTGATGCTCTCGAATCGTCCAAACGGCGTGCCCGTGGTAAGCGAAACAGCAACGCCGTGCAGGGTTTCCGAGATGGATTGCGCGACCGCCCGGGTGTTCTCCGAGACGATGAGCGCCTTGGCCCCGCAGTTCTCGATGATGTACGCCGATTCCTTCGCCGCTAGATGCCAGTTGATTGGCGTATAGATGAGCCCTAGGCGCTGCGCGGCCCAGCAGACCATGAAATAGTCGGCGCAATTCTCCATCATGACCGCGATGTGATCGCCCTTCGCTATACCCCGGAAGCTCAGGTAGCGGGCGAGCTTGCGGGAGCGCACATCGAGATCCCCGTAGGTCAGCACTGCGCCCGTGGCGCCGGTGATGACCGCCGGACGGCTTGGGCGCTCCTGCGCAAATCGCGCGATGTGATACGGTCCTTGGGAGTCAGTGGCCATGGTTGTTGATTGCCGTAGCTGGACCCAGCGGATCAAAGCAAATCGTCAAGTTCGCGTCAACATCGGCCTCGGCAACGCACCGGTCATTGAAGATTTCGCGCGAACAAGGCGAATAGGCGTTCCCAATGCCGCTCGGCACTCGGCTTGTGATAGATGCCCGCGCGCTGTGGAAATGCGAATCCGTGCTCGGCGCCGGGATACCATTCCAATCGATAGTTGAGCTGGGTGGTATCGAAGTGCGCCTGCATGGCGTCGATCACTTCCTTGGGCGCGTAACGGTCGGTTTCGGCGCAAGCAAAGTACATCTCGGCGCCGACTCGATCGGCCAGCAGATGCGGCGAATCCGCGGATTTGGTCACGAGGTTGGCGCCATAGATGGATGCGCCGCACTTGAAGCGCTCCGGAAAGTGCGCGCACGCCGCCAATATGAAAGGCCCGCTCATGCAGTAGCCAACGCCGCCCAGTGAGGTTGCTTTTGCGGCCGGTTGCCGATCGACGAACTGGAGCATGGCCCGGGTATCGCGCATCACCAGTTCGACCGTAACATGCCGCATCATCTCGAACATTCTCTTCATGCCTTCTTCGTCGCGGACCATGGTGAATTCGCGCGTCTTGCGGTAATACAGATTCGGCAGCACGACGTAGTAGCCGACGCTCGCGATGCGGCGCGCCATGTCGTGCAATTCCTCGCGTTTACCCGGCGCGTCCATGTAAAAGAACACCAC
>DATMKO010000297.1:0-2067 GCA_035571175.1 Steroidobacteraceae bacterium
TTCTGCGTCGCTAGGACGGCCTGGGCTCGCAACGCGGCGGACGGATCATCGGCGACAATAAAAGCGCGCATTCCTATGTTCCTCTCGTTGATTTAGTCAAAGGGAAGCGGCGCGCCGCTTCCCAGCCCGAGCCGACAGACCCGATTGGTTTTGAAGGGCTCTGGGTTTCACGCTTTTCGCGGAAAAAGTCTGGGGCTTCCGCCTCGTTTGCTCACTAACCACCCGGCCGACGGCGGTGAGGCGGATCACGTCATAGTTCCGCCTCCGGACTCGTTGCGTCCCCTAAGCATGTATTCGAGCGCGGCCCAAGCTGGGTCAGCGATGGCGAGCTGCTCTCCTTCCCACCGGCGGATGGTACGGTCGCTGGCGATGAGCAGCGCGCGAGCCATTGCCGGTTGGGACAACCCAAGCGCCTTGCGACAAACTGGAACAGCTGAGCTTCGGTCATGTTCAATTGCACCTGGCGGTGGTACCGCTATGGGCGGCGGCTTCAATTTGAGATACGCGCGGCCCCCAATGTGGCGTACTCCTGTGGAAGGACGCGGATTTAGCCGACCGCGCCGTCGAGCCGGCGCGGGTAGTATTGGATGCGGGTGCTGCTCAGACCGGGGATGCCGTAGGCCATCCGGTCGGCGCGGATAACATTGGATGCGGGTGCTGCGCAGCCCCGGCACGCCGTGCGCGGCGAGCGCGCGGCGCCAGTCCGCCAATTCCTCGGGGCTGAGCGCATAGAGCGCTGCAACCTCCTCGATGGTGAGATCGGCTTTGTCGATTGCGGCGACGGGCACGGCCTTGGCGCGGGGCGACCAGCGCCCGCTCGCGGGGGCGATCACGCTAGTCTCCGTCGCAGCTGGTTTCAGTGGGATAGGCTTCGCCGTCGAGGCGACTGCCCATGTCCACCTCCCGGCAAGTGAATTGACTGACGGGCCGCGGCGCCAACAGTTGCAATAGCAGTTGGTTCTCGAATTCTTCCTGCTTGGGGGTCAGCGTCGGCGGCGGCTCGGCGCTCGGACAATGGCCGAAAGTGGTGAAATAGCTTTCCCCGTTTGTGCCTTCGCCTGGGCAGTGCGTGACCGGCCACGCGTCCAGTTGTGCTTGGGCTTCATTTAGCTTTTGTTGACAATACGCCTGATCCGTTTCCGTATCCTGTTGCACTTCGGCATTGAATGCGGCGCTGCCAGGCATGGGTGCGCAAGCGGCGGTGCCGAGCGCCGCGGCGAGGGCTATGGCGCTGATCGTGGTCTTGAACATCGCATCTTCCATTGGTGGACGGGCAGGATTGCCCTTTGCGATGGTTTTGAGGTGGTAAACGCGCCGCTCGCGATCTTGATAATTTCGGCCAAAAGTTTGATAGACAGGTGGGTCGGACGCGGTTCGGGACCTGCTCGCCGTGTTTGACGTGAAACACCAGCATTTCCGCCACTTTGGCTCACGTAGGCCACCGATGACTCATCCGCGGGTGCGCCTCTTGAGCGCGTCAGAGATCGTGTCCAGGGCTTGCTCCAATGTCTCCCCTTGCGGCGGGTGGTTGCTGCGCAGGACTTCGTTCAGTCCGTTGATCGCGTCGCCTATTCGCGCGGCGGCCTTGGCGATTGCATTCGCCTGGAGCCATGCCGCGACCATCTCCGGGTGTTCCTTGGCGTAGCCCTTGCCCAGCACTTGGTCGATTTCTTCAAGTGCCGTTCCGATAGTGTGGTCGTTGGCCATGATCGAGCCTTTCCTCGATTGTGGTCAGGGATGCGGTCCGGTGCTTATGACATGATCGAGGGGCGTGCTGCGGCACTGTACCGACATGGAAATCCAGCGCCATTACGTCGACAGCCACGGCCAGAGCGAGGTGGCGTTCGCGTTCTGCTATCTACTGAACATCGAGCTCGCGCCGCGCCTGAAGGCGGTCGCGCGGCAGAAACTCTATTTGCCGGACATAGGCTTGCGCGACCTGCTCGGCGATCTCGCGCCGGTGCTGACACGTGCGATCGACTGGGAGCTGATCGAGCGGCAATACGATGAGATAATCAAATACGCCGCGGCGCTTCGGCGCGGCACCGCCGATCCCGAGGCGATCCT
>DATMKO010000298.1:0-6946 GCA_035571175.1 Steroidobacteraceae bacterium
TCACTCACGGATCTTGACATAGCTTTGCACGGCCTGGGATCAACAGTCCTTCAGGCGGCACGTAAAATTCCCGGCCGTATCAGATCCCATTGGAGGTTACTGCCATGTTTCTCAAATCCATTGCACCGTTGTCGATACTTGCACTCACGTTCCTGGCTGGGTCAACCATCGGATACGGCGTCGCAGCCGCCGATGAGCCGCCGCCGCCGCCGAGTACTCCGGGCAGCGACGGCGGCAAACACCACCACAATCCGGCATATGCCGCCTGCAAAAAACAAGCCGACGATCAAAAGCTCGAGCCCGGTGATGCGCGGCGTGATTTCATGAAGAACTGCATGAAATCGGCGCCGGCTCCGGCACCCGCGGCGACGTGATTCCGACCGATGGCACGGAATCGCCGCAGCGCCGCGCGTTTTTTCTTTGGACTGCCGTCGCGCTGCTGATCGTTATTGGCGCAGCTGCCCTGTGGTGGTGGCGTGCCCGCAATCCGCCATTGCACTATGTCACGGCGCGCGTCACCCAGGGAGACATCCAGCGCGCCGTCAACATGACCGGTGCACTCAATCCAGTCGTTACCGCGCAGGTCGAATCCTTTGTCTCCGGAAACATCAAATCCTGGTCGTGTGACTTCAACACGCTGGTCACGAAGGGCCAGATCTGCGCACTCATCGACCCGCTACCGTTTCAGGTCATTGTCGACCAGGACACGGCCTCCTTGCATTCCGCAATGGCTCAACTGGCGAAGGATCGGGTCGCCGCCGCCAATCAGGCCGTGGTCTATGCCTATGACCAGAAGCTGATCGATGAAGGAATCGTTTCGCAGGAGACCATCAACGCCGACAAAGCAACCTTGGATCAGGAGCAGGCGCAGGTAAAACTTGACATGGCCAACATCGCCCAGCAGCGAGCCCTGCTACATGGGGCGCAAGTCAATTTTGGCTATACCAGGATCCCCTCGCCCGTCGACGGTATGGTGATCACGCGCTACATCGATGTCGGCCAGACGGTGGTTTCGAGCCTGTCGGCAGCGCCGCTGTTTCTGATCGGCAAGGACATGCATTACATGCAGGTTGACACCAATGTGAGCGAAGCGGACGTCGGCGGGGTGAAACCCGGGCAGCGCGCCTACTTTACGGTTCAGAGCTATCCGAATCGCACGTTCTGGGGTTCAGTCCGCCAGGTTCGCGAGGGGCCGATCACGGTGCAGAACGTCGTGACCTACGATGTCGTGATCGACGTCAAGAATGACGATCTGGCGCTCTTCCCCGGCATGACGGCCGACGCTCACATCATCACTGCCGAACGCAGCAACGTGCTGCGGGTGCCACTGCCCGCGATTCGTTTCAATCCCGAAGGTCTCAACCGCACACGGCGAGCAGGCGGCCAGGGTCGCGAGGACTCGCAGGGACGCGGCAGCGGCCAGGCCCGCGAAGGCGGCGGCCGACCGGGCGGGGCCAGCGGGCGCGCACAGGTATGGTTGCTTCGGGATGGCAAGCTGGTTGCGGTGCGGGTGCGCATCGGTCTCGACGATGGAACCTTGATCGAGGTCGCGGGCGAAGACTTGAAGGTTGGCGATGTGGTCGTGGTCAATGCGGTCCGGCCCAACGCGCCGACGACCGAACCGCAGGGTGAAAACCGGCCGCCAGGCACGAATAGCAATGCTCGCGGCGGAGGCTTCAGAATGTGAGCGATCTCAAGCCCGGCGAACCGATTCTTTGCGTGCGCGATGCGACCAAGGTCTATCACCTGGGCGACACCGAGGTGCACGCATTGCGAGGCATCACGCTGACGATCAACCGTGGCGAATTTGTCGCGATCATGGGCGCTTCCGGCTCCGGCAAGTCCACGCTGATGAACATTCTCGGTTGCCTGGACCGCCCGAGCAGCGGCGAGTACCTGCTGGAGGGCATCAACGTCGCGCAGCTCGAGGAGCCCGCATTGGCTCGCATCCGCGGGCGGCGCATCGGCTTCGTATTTCAGACCTTCAATCTCCTGCCGCGCACCAGTGCGATCGAAAATGTGGAATTACCCTTGTTCTATGCGGCGCAGATTGAAGGCAACATCGCGCGCGCGCGCGACATGCTGCACATGCTCGGACTGGCTGATCGCGAGCGCAATCAGTCCAATCAGCTTTCCGGCGGACAACAGCAGCGCGTCGCCATCGCGCGTGCGTTGGTCAATGACCCGGCCATCGTGCTGGCGGATGAGCCCACCGGGAACCTCGATTCGCAGAATGCACTCGACATCATGGCGACCATCCGTGCCTTGAATCTCGAACGCGGCGTGACCGTGGTGCTGGTTACGCACGAGCGTGATCTGGCAGAAATTGCGGATCGGATCATCACGCTTCGCGATGGCCAGATCATTTCCGACTTGCCGACTGCTCACAGTGCCGGGCGCGGCGCCACGCGCATGTTGCCCGCGGTACAGCCTTACCATGAACGTCGATTCGCCGGCCGCTTCGACAGCCTGCTCAACGAAGCCGGCTCGATCGGCTGGATCGCACTGCTGGCGGCGCTGCGGGCAATTGGCAGGAACAAGCTTCGTGCCGGCCTGACGATGCTCGGCATGTTCATCGGCGTCGCCGCACTGATCGCGATGGTAGCGGTTGGCGAGGGGGCGCGCGCCGCAGTCGAGGCCCAGGTGCAGAGCCTCGGCACGGATCTGTTGGTGGTGCTGCCGGGCACCACGCGCGTGAACGGTGTGCGTGCGGGCAACGGCAGCGCCGCGAGTTTGCGAGTCAAGGATGTCGGCGGGATTCTCGAAGAGGACGCCGCCGTGGCCGATGTCAGCTATGTCAATCGCCAGAGCACGCAAGCAGTCAATGGCAATCAGAACTGGACCACCAGCGTTCAAGGCATCTCGCCGAGCTATCTGTCAATTCGCCGCTGGCCGGTGGTTGCGGGCCGCACACTCAGCGTGGAGGACGATCACGACGGCGCCGTGGTGTGCCTGCTGGGTCAGACCGTGCTGGCCAACTTGTTTGGCGATTTCGCCGACCCGATTGGTGCCACCGTATTGGTGAAAAATGTCCCGATGACGGTGGTGGGGGTCTTGGGTGCGAAGGGGCACTCCGCCAGTGGCCAGGATCAGGACGACGTGATATTCATTCCGTTCACCACCTCGCAAGAGCGCATCCTCGGGGTCGCGACGCCCTCGTCTGCCCAGACGCTGTCGAACAATGTGTTCGCAACCATTGGCCCGCCTCCCAATCCCTTCGGCGTCGTGCCAAAGCTGGAAGGCTTCGTTAACACCATTTACGTTCAGGCACGCAGCCCGGCGCTGGTGAAGACCGCGCTTGATCAGGTGACCAAGACCCTGCAGAAGACACACCGGATACTGCCAGGTAAACCCGATGATTTCGTGGTACGCGATCTGACCGAGATCGCGGAAGTGGCAGAACAAAGCTCGAAAGCCATGGAACTGCTGCTGGCCGCGATCGCCTCGATCTCGCTGCTGGTCGGCGGCATCGGCATCATGAATATCCTGCTGGTTTCGGTGACGGAACGGACGCGCGAGATCGGCATTCGCATGGCGACCGGCGCGCGGCGGCTGCACGTATTGGCGCAGTTTCTCGTCGAGGCGATGCTGCTGGCGCTGATGGGTGGCATTGCGGGAATCGCAGCCGGCGTGGTTGCCTCGCTGCTGATCTCGCACCTTGCGGGTTGGCCGATACTGCTGGAAATCAACGTGATGATCCTCGCGTTTGCCTTTTCGGGAGCGGTCGGCGTGTTCTTTGGCTTCTATCCCGCCCGGCAGGCATCGCGCCTGAATCCAATCGATGCGCTGCGTTATGAATAAACGCGGTTTGAGCTGGCGATCGCTCCGCGGGCGGACAATCAGCGTCGCCATCGCCGCAGCGCTTGCGAGCTGTGCCGTCGGCCCCAATTTTCATCAACCGCAGCCTCCAGACGCGTCCGGCTATCTGCATCCCAGTTCTGACACGGCGCCGGTGCAGACTCAGGCTCAGGACGTGCAGAACACATCGCCGGGCGCGGAGCTTGCCGGTGAGTGGTGGCAGCTGTTTCACTCTCCACAGCTGGATGAGATAGTTCGCACGTCGATTGCCGCAAGCCCCACGCTGCTGGCGGCAAACGCAACTCTGGCCGAGGCACGCGAGGAAGTGACCGTAGCGCGTGCCGCGTTTCTTCCGAGTGTGAGCGCGTCCGCCGGGGCACAACGAGCAAGCAGCGGTACGGTTCGAGCGCCCGGCACGGGTGCCACCGCAAACCTTTACAGTATTGGTCTTTCCACAAGCTACAGTCCGGATATATTCGGCGGCACGCGGCGCGCCGTCGAGCAACAGCAGGCGCTCGCGGACTTCCAGCGCAATGAGCTCGCGGCGGCATATTTAACGCTTACCGGCAGCGTCGTGAACGAGGTGATGATAATTGCCTCGACTCGGCTCCAGATCGCGACGACCGAGGAGTTGATTGCGGGCGATCGCAAGAACCTTGCGCTGACGCAACGTGAGTTTGAAGTGGGTATCGTGCCGCGCAGCGATGTGCTAACGGCCGACGCGCAGCTGGCCGCCGATCTGACCCTGCCGCCTTCCCTGCACAAGCAACTCGATCAGGCCTATGACGCGCTTGCGGTGCTTGCGGGCCGCGCACCGTCCGAGTGGCAGGTGCAGCCATTCGACATCGAACAGTTCACGCTGCCGCGAGATATCCCCTTGAGCATTCCGGCACGGCTGGTGCGGCAGCGTCCCGACGTTCTTGCCGCCGAAGCGCAACTTCACGCGGCGAGCGCGGCGATCGGCGTTGCAGTGGCGCAGCAGTTTCCAAATATCAGCTTGTCGGCTTCCATCACTCGGGAGGCCCTGCGTGCGGCCGATTTGTTTCATCAGTTCGACACGCTCTGGGGGGCCGGAGGCACTTTGACGCAGCCCATATTCAAGGGTGGGGCGTTGCGCGCACAGGTGCGTGCCGCGCGCGATGCCTTCAGAGCCGAGGCCGCCACCTATCAGGCAGTGGTACTCGAGGCGCTGGGGCAGGTTGCCGACGATCTATGGGCCTTGCAGTACGATGCGCAGATCCTCACCGTCGATCGACACTCGATGGACGTCGCAGCTGAGGCGCTGAAGCTGCAACGGCGAAGCTATTCGGTGGGTACAACCACGGTGTTGAACTTGATCGCGGCGGAGCGCACCTACGCGCAAGCGCGCTTGAGCTATGTGAGCGCGCGCGTACAGCAGTTCACCGACACCGCCAGTCTCCTGACCGCGTTGGGCGGAGGATGGTGGAACGACAAAATTGAGGCGGATGCGGCGGTTAGGAACCGCCGCATACCACCTGCTCAATGAACTGAACTACCGCTCCCAATGACCCTCGTAATGGTGCCAGTGCGGTCCGCGCTGTTCCCAGCGGTCCGGCACCCAGTGATAGCCTCGGCGCTCGCCGATCCAGCGGCCACCAACCCAAACGTGCTCATGTCCACGCCATTCCCAGTAACCCGGCGCCCACACGTAACCTACGCGCGGCGGCGGCACGACCTCAACGCGAACCGGCGGCGGTGCGATGTCGATATCAATGGATACTCCCGCCGCTGCAATCGACGGCAGAGTTATGGCACTCGCGGCCATGCACAACCCCAAAAATAGGGCCTTACGATAAGCATTCATTCGACACTCCTTTTTCATGGGTCGTTCGGCCGCAATCGCCGAACTTATTGCCTTAACGGCACCACGGCATTTTCCGTTGACTGTGCGGATCGGTCTGTAGGACTGCGTCACAATTCCCTTATCTCATCCGCCTACTTAAGCCATTGAGTGTCCGAAGAATATGGCGTAACCGCCTCTGCCTTAAGTGTTGGTAATGTTTTCACGCTGCGAATCACCGGCAACCGCCATGCAACCAACGCCAACAGCAGCGCGGTAGCACCGGAAAACCCCAGCGCTGAGCGCAATCCTAGATGCTCGCCCAACCACCCGCCGAGCAGCGCGCCCGGTCCGGCGGGAAGCAGAATCAGCCAACGCATGGTGCTGGTCATGCGGCCGAGCATCGGCGCGGGTGTCACCGACTGACGCAGCGACAAAAAATTGATGAAAATAAATATTGCCCCAACGCCGTACATCAGCAGCATCGTGGCGTAGGCAAGAATCCCGAAGGAATTGACCGGCGCAAAGGCAAGCAGCAGCCACCCCGTACCGGAAACTGCAAATCCCAGCACCAGCGTCGGGCCAGGCCCCAAGCGCCGCACGACGCGATGACCATTGGCGCTGGCGAACACCGTGCCCACGCCCAGCGCGACGTAGCTCAAGCCCACGCCGCGTTCCGAGAGTCCGAGCTGGTGTATGGCAAAGAGAATCTGCACCACCATCGCCCCCTGGCTGCACATCTGCCAGGTGCCGACGCAGGCCGCCATTGTCACCAGCAGCTTGTGGCCGCGCACGAAGTCGAGGCCCTGGCGCATTGCCGCCCAGAAAGCCGTGTGCTGAGTGCTGCGCTTTTCCTTGACCGGCACACCGCGAAGAATGGACGCCGAGATCATCAACAGGCAGGCATCGGCCAGCAAGGCAATCGGTGCTCCGGTTACCTTTATCAGCGCGCCTGCCGCCGCAGGCCCCGTCACTTCCGCCGCGGCGGAAGCCAGCGCGTTCTTCGCATGCGCTTCCACCAATCGCTCGCGCGGAACAATTTGCGTCAGTACGATTTGCGCAGCGCTGCCGGCAGTGGTGTTCACCACGCCGATCAAGAATCCAACGATGTACAGCCAGGGCATCGACAGCCAGCCAAGCCACCAGGCCACCGGTACGGTAGTCACGCCAACGGCGATCGACAGTTCACCAATGATGTATACCGGTAATTTCCGCACCCGATCCAGCCACACACCGGTGGGCAGCGAAAACAACACGAATGGAATGACTTCCATCGCGGTCAATTGGCCCATTTGCGTCGGCGCTGCGTGCATCAGCACGGCCGCAGTCAGCGGCAGCGCGAGCAGG
>DATMKO010000299.1:0-8029 GCA_035571175.1 Steroidobacteraceae bacterium
GACGTGCGCACCGAAGGCACTTTGGATCGTGTGGACGGCAAGATGCGCTTCACGCGCTTCGACACCCACGCCAAGCTGCAGGTTGCCGCCGGCGCGGACATCGAGCGGGCGAAGCGCTTGCTGGAAAAGTCCGAGGCCACCTGCCTGGTGGCCAATTCCCTCAACAGCGAACGGCACCTGACACTGGAAGTTGCGGTCGGCCAGAAAACTTAAGGGCCCTTGAGTTCGCAGTTGAGCGCTCGACCGCTTTAGTCGTCCATCAAGAAGCTGCGCAGCTGCTCGCTGCGGCTGGGGTGACGCAGCTTGCGCAGCGCCTTCGCTTCTATCTGCCGGATCCGCTCACGGGTGACATCGAACTGCTTGCCGACTTCCTCGAGCGTGTGGTCGGTATTCATGTCGATGCCGAAGCGCATGCGCAAAACCTTGGCTTCCCGCGGCGTCAGCTGCGCCAGCACCGAATGCGTGGTCTCGCGCAAGGACTCGGTGGTCGCCGAATCGATCGGCGATGACACCGAGGTATCCTCGATGAAGTCGCCAAGGTGCGAATCCTCGTCGTCGCCGATCGGCGTCTCCATGGAGATCGGTTCTTTGGCGATCTTCAGAACCTTGCGAACCTTGTCCTCGGGCATCTCCATGCGCACCGCGAGTTCTTCGGGCGTAGGCTCGCGTCCCATCTCCTGCAGCATTTGCCGCGAAATGCGATTCAACTTGTTGATGGTTTCGATCATGTGCACCGGTATGCGGATGGTGCGCGCCTGGTCGGCGATCGAGCGGGTGATCGCCTGGCGAATCCACCAGGTCGCATAAGTCGAAAACTTGTAGCCGCGGCGGTACTCGAACTTGTCGACGGCCTTCATCAGGCCGATGTTGCCTTCTTGAATCAGGTCCAAGAACTGCAAGCCGCGATTCGTGTACTTTTTGGCGATCGAGATCACCAGGCGCAGGTTGGCTTCGACCATTTCCTTCTTCGCGCGCCGCGCTTTCGCCTCGCCGATGGACACCTCGCGGTTGATTTCCTTGATTTCATTTATCAGAACGTGAAACAAGCCTTCCAGGTCCTTGAGCTTGTTCTGGCGGCGCTCGATCTCATCCTTGAATTTTGCGAGCGGTCCCGAATAACGTTTCTTGGCCTTGATGTGCTTGTCCAGCCATCGCGTGCTGGTCTCGTTTTTCGGGAATGTCGAAATGAAGTCCTTGCGCGGCATGCCGGCCTGCTTGATGCACAGGAACATGATTTCCTTTTCGAGCAGCCGCACCTCGGTCACATGCTGGCGAAGATTGTCGATCAGCTGATCGAACATCTTGGGCGACAGCTTCAGCTCCATCAATTCGGCGCAGATCTTTTTGCGAATCTTCAGGGTTTTCGGATCTTTGGACCCGAGCTTGTCGAGCGCATTCAGGAATTGATGGTGCACCTTCGCAATGGAATTGAAGCGCTTCGCCGCTTCCTCCGGATCCGGACCGGTGTCGATGACCTCTTCTTCTTCATCGCCGTCGGCCTCATCATCGTCGTTGGCGGCTTCTTCGCGTTCGAGCGCCATCATTTTCGGATTCTGCGGCTGCGCGATTTCATCGGGAGCATTCGGATCGACAAAGCCGACGATCACATCGACGAGCCGCATCTGTCCGGCCTTGACGGTTTCGTAGTGCCGCAGCAGCAGGTCGTAGGTTCCGGGGTAGCTGCCGAGGGCGATTTTGACGGCTTCGAGGCCTTCCTCGATGCGCTTGGCAATGCGGATCTCGCCTTCACGCGTCAGCAGCTCGACGGTGCCCATCTCGCGCATGTACATGCGAACCGGGTCGGTGGTGCGGCCAAATTCCGCATCGAGATTCGCGAGTGCAGCGGTGGCTTCTTCGACCGCTTCCTCGTCGGGAGCGGCGGTGGCATCGGTTAACAATAGTGACTCGGCATCCGGCGCCTTTTCGTACACCGGGATGCCCATGTCGTTGATCATGTTGACGATGTCTTCGATCTGTTCAGGATCGACGATCTCGCTTGGCAGATGATCGTTGACTTCAGCGTAGGTGAGGTAGCCCTGCTCCTTGCCGCGCGCAATCAACAATTTGAGTTGCGATTGACGCTCGTCGGCAATTTGCGTGGCCGTGCCTGCTGGCGCTTTTTTGATCAAGGTACGCCTCATATGAGATTTGGGCATTTTAAAATGCAAGCCGAGCAGTATACGATTGCGGCCATTCCGTAGCCACTTGCTTCGGTATTAAGGGGGGCTCCGGGGGCGGCCCTTGGACTTGAGAAGGATGCTTAATTCGGCCTTTTCCTCATAATTCAAGCCCAATTCACCTGCTTTTTTCAATAATTCGTCCATTCTGCGGCCCGGACCATACTCTTCCAGCAGCCTTTCAACTGCCATTTTCAACTCCTTAGCCGCCGCTTCGGACGAGGCTACCAAAGGATCGAGCATCGCCAAGTCCGTGAGCCGGCCATATTCGGCGCGATCCCGCCAGCGTTCGAGGAGCATTGCCGTGCTTGCGGCGGCGGCTGCCCGGGCTTGCAGCAGCAGCTCCTTGAGTACCGCAACGCCGGGCATATCAAGGCCGTCGAGCGCTGCAAAATCGCCGATGGCCCCCGCCGCGGCTGGGTGGTGCAACACCAGGGTGATGGCCTGGGTCAACAAATTACCCCGTCCAGAGCTGATTCGACCGCGCGGCTTAGGCGTAGGTTCCGGACCATTGCGCTGCACGCGCGTCGGCTCGCCCGCGGCGAAAAACTCCTTGAGGGTATGTGCCGGCATGCCGACTCTGGCGCCAAGCCGGTCGGCGAGCATTTCCCGGTAAATACCCTCCGGCATGCGCGCAAACAGCGGCTCCGCCAGGGCTTTGAGCTTCGCCCGCCCGTCGACATGATCGAGGTCGACGCCGGCAATCAGCTGCTGCACCAGGTATTCGGACAGCGGCAGGGACTCCTTCAAGCGCTTCTCGAATGCATCCGGTCCCTCTTCTGCGACCAGGGTGTCGGGGTCGTGGCCTTCGGGCAGGAACATGAATTTCAGTTCACGTCCGTCCCGCGCCAGGGGCAGCGCGTTTTCGAGCGCGCGCCAGGCTGCCTGCCGGCCGGCGCGATCGCCGTCGAAGCAAAACACTACTTCGCTGGTCATCTTGAAGATTTTATTCAGATGCTCCTGGGTGGTTGCGGTGCCCAGGGTTGCCACCGCATAAGTGATGCCGGCCTGATGCAGGCGAACCACATCCATGTAGCCCTCCACTATCAGCAGTCTTTTGAAATCGCCGCGCGCTTGGCGGGCTTCGTGCAATCCGTACAGCTCGCGGCCCTTGTGAAACAGCGGAGTTTCAGGCGAGTTCATATATTTGGGTTCGCCTTGATCGATAACGCGTCCGCCGAATCCAATGACCCTGCCGCGCGAATCGCGGATCGGAAACATGAGCCGGTCTCGAAAACGGTCGTAATAACCGGAGGCATGCTCGCCGCTGCGCTCGAGAATCAGGCCGGCGGCTAACAGCCGGCGCCGTTCTTCATCGCTCGTGCCGAAGCGCTTGAGCACCGAGTCCCAGGCATCGGGCGCATAGCCCAAGGCAAATATGCCGCTGGTTTTCGCGTCGATGCCGCGACTTTGCAGGTAGTTTCCGGCCCTGGAATTGTCGCTCAAGGTTTGCTCGAAGAAACGCGCCGCCCGCAGCATCAGGTCATATAGATCGCCGCTTCCCGGATCCTTGGGGGCTTTGGCCTCGCGCGGCAACTCGAGGCCGGCGCGCTGCGCCAGATCCGCCACGGCGTCGAGAAACTCCATCTTCTCGTACTGCATGAGAAAGCCGATGACCGTGCCGTGCGCGCCGCAGCCAAAGCAATGGTAAAACTGCTTCTCCGCGCTCACCGAGAACGACGGCGATTTCTCGCTGTGAAACGGGCAGCAGGCTTTGTATTCGCGGCCGGCCTTTTTTAGCGGCACGCGCGCATTGATGATTTCGACGATGTCCGAACGGGAAACGAGTTCGTCGAGGAACGAGTCTGGAATACGGCCGGTCATAGACCGCCTCGGCTCCTGCCTTAACCGCCGAGCTTGGCTTTGATTTTCGCGCCGACCTTGCCTAAGTCGGCCCGGCCTTGTGTCTTGGCCTTGATGATGGCCATCACCTTGCCCATGTCCTTGACGCTGGCGGCGCCGGTGGCGGCTACTGCCTCGTTGATAAGGGCATCGATTTCCGCATCGGCGAGCGCAGCGGGCAGATAGCCCTGCAGCAGGGCGATTTCCGCGCTTTCCTTGTCTACCAAGTCCTGTCGGTTGCCCGCTTTGAACTGCACCAGCGATTCCCTGCGCTGCTTGATCATCTTCTCGAGAACCGAGAGTACCTGCGTGTCGTCGAGCATGATGCGCTCGTCGACTTCGCGCTGTTTGATGGCGGAAGTGATCATACGAATAACGCCGAGCCGCTCCTTCTCGCCGGAGCGCATCGCCGCCTTCATATCTTCGGTAATTCGCTCTTTAAGAGCCATCCTTACGCCACCCGTCGCGGCCCTAGTAGGAGGGGCTGCGGGGTGGGGCGGCCGGCGGCGGGCTGGCAGGTTGTCCCGTGCCGCGCATATTCTCCCGCGACAGACGCTTCAAATGGCGTTTTACCGCGGCAGCCTTTTTTCGCTTACGTTCCTGGGTCGGCTTCTCGTAGAATTCACGGCGCCGCAGCTCGGTGAGAACGCCCGCCTTTTCGCAGGCACGCTTGAAGCGACGCAGGGCGGCGTCGAAATACTCATTCTCACGAACACGAACGCTGGGCATTCAAACCTCAAAAGTCGGTGACGGCCGCCGATTCGGCGACAGGGGGGCGCATTCTAAAGTGCGTACCCATAAAAGGCAAAAATATGCGCGTTTTAGGCATCGAGAGCTCCTGTGATGAGACCGCGGTCGCCGTTTACGACGGGGCGCAGGGGCTTCTGTCACATCGGCTTCACAGCCAGATCGCCCTGCATCGAGCCTACGGCGGGGTGGTGCCGGAACTGGCCTCCCGGGACCATGTGCGCCGACTGTTGCCTCTGGTCAGAGAAGCACTCGCCGAAGGCCGTTCGGACCGGGATTCGATCGACGCCGTCGCCTACACGGCGGGACCCGGGCTGATCGGCGCCCTGCTGGTGGGCGCCGGCTTCGCGGCCGGCTTAAGCTTAAGTTGGGGAAAACCTGCGCTGCCGATTCATCATTTGGAAGGTCATCTGCTGGCGCCGCTGCTGGAGCCCAACCCGCCCGCTTTTCCGTTTTTAGCTCTATTGGTATCGGGAGGCCATACGCAACTCGTCGATGTGGCGGGCCTAGGCGCTTACCGGATACTGGGCGAAACCCTGGATGATGCGGCGGGCGAGGCCTTCGACAAGACTGCGAAGCTGCTCGGCCTGCCTTATCCGGGCGGCGCCGCCTTGGCCGCGCTGGCGGAAGAAAGCCGCAGCGAGCGCTTCGTGTTTCCGCGTCCAATGCTGGACCGGCCGGGTCTGGATTTCAGTTTCAGTGGCCTGAAGACTGCTGCCCTAGTAGCCTTGCGCGGCCGCGGCCAGGATCCGGGCGTGCGCGCGGATATCGCGCGCGGTTTCCAGGAAGCGGTGGTCGAGACACTGGCCGAAAAATGCCGCCGCGCGCTGGTTGAAACCGGCCACCGGCGTCTGGTCATCGCCGGCGGCGTCGGGGCGAATCGGCGCCTGCGGGAACGGCTGGCGGCGGTGGTCGAGTCCCTCGGCGCGCAGCTGTATTTCCCGCGCACCGAGTTTTGCACCGACAATGGCGCAATGATTGCGCTGGCCGGATACCTGCGATTGGCGGCCGGGATGCGTGGCGACCTAAAAATCCACGCAAGTGCCAATTGGGAACTCGAGGAAATAGGGGTTTGAATCCACCGATGGACAAAATATTCATTCATGCGCTGAAGACCGAAGCCATCGTCGGCATATTCGAGTGGGAAAGGCAGGTCAAGCAGACCGTCCTCATGGACCTCGAGCTAAGCGCCGACATACGCAAGGCTGCGCTGTCCGACTCCATCGACGACACCTTGAACTACAAGCGCGTGGCAAAGCGCGTGCTGGCATTCGTCGCGGCCTCGCAGTTTCACTTGGTGGAAACCCTCGCCGAGCACGTGGCCATGCTGATGCTCGAGGAGTTCGGTGTCGCGTGGGTTGGCATCTCGCTGAGTAAACCGGGCGCGATCCGCAACTCGCGGGATGTGGGAGTCGTGTTGGAGCGCGACCGCGAGGACTTGAGGAAATGGCGCGAGCGCACCAAGCCTGCGGCATAAATACGCCGACCGTGAGGTCAAATACTTCGGCCGCCGTCCACGGCGATGATCTGGCCGGTGATGTACGGCGCATCTTTGGCCAGAAACAGTGCGGTGCGCGCGACGTCCCGCGCGGTGCCGTGGCGTTTGAGGGCGGTCTTGTCGATGATTTCGCGCTTCAGCGCATCGTCCATGTCGCCCTCCGGCCAAAGCACCGGCCCAGGCGCGATGCCGTTGACGCGAATCTCGGGGCCCAGTTCGCGCGCCAACGCGCGGGTCAACATCAGGAGTCCCGCCTTGGCTACGCTGTAGACCGCATGTGCCTTAAGCGGCCGCAGCGCGTGGATGTCGATCATATTGATGATGAGGCCACGCGCGGCGCGCAGACTGGGCGCTGCCGCCTGCGCGAGAAACAGCGGGGCCTTCAGGTTGCTGCCCATCAGGTCGTCCCATTGCGGCACCGAGATCTGGCCGACCGGCGTCGGGTAGAAACTCGACGCGTTATTGATCAGTATGTCCAGGCGCCCGAATTCCAGCAGTGCGGCCGCCACCAATTTGTCGGGCGCCTCCGCATTTCCGAGGTGGGCCGCCTGAATTGCCGCCGAATGCGCGCGCAATTTGTTGAGTTCATCCGCCAACGCGATGGCCGCGGCGGCCGACGACCGATAGTGGATGAATATGTTGGCGCCGGCTGCGTGCAGAGTGCGCGCGATCTCGGCGCCGATCCGACGCGCACCGCCGGTGATCAATACCACCTGATCGAGCAATGCAGATTCCTTGAGCGTGGACGACATGCACGGCAACGATACCCCAACAGCTAACCTGCGTGAACTTGAGCTGGACGAGGCCGCTGCAGAACAGGGGCGAAAAGCGCGCGACTATTTGCTGGAGCAGATCGGCGCGGCGGGCGGCTGGTTGAGCTTTGAGCGATTCATGGACCTTGCGTTGTACGCGCCGCTGGTCGGCTACTACAGCGGCGGCGCGCAAAAATTTGGGGTCGGCGGCGATTTCACCACCGCTCCGGAAATCTCGAGTCTGTTCGGCGCGTGCGTGGCCGTGCAGTGCGAGGAGATATTGGGACGGTTGAACGCAGCTTCGATCTTGGAAATAGGCGCGGGCAGCGGGCGCCTGGCGGCAGATGTCCTGGGAAGACTCGAATCATTGCGCAAACTGCCCGAGCACTACTGGATACTGGAAATCAGCGCCGACCTGCGCGACCGTCAGCGCGAGTACCTGGCGCGGCATCGGCCTCATTTGCTGGAGCGCGTCCACTGGCTCGATCGGCCGCCCGAGGAGCCCTTCGATGGCGTCATCCTCGCCAATGAAGTTCTGGATGCACTGCCGGTGGCGCGCTTTCGCTGGCACGCGGATGCGGTCGAGGAACTTGGCGTGGTGCAGAGCGACGGGCACTTCGCGTGGCGCGAGCGGCCGGCCGGTGCTGCGATGGCGGAAAATTGCCGTAGGTTGTCGCGAGCCGGCGGCGGCTGGGACGACGGCTATGTATCCGAGTGCTGCCCGCGCCTGGCTGCCTGGACTTGGGCCGTTACCCGCTCGCTGCGCAACGGCGCCGCGCTGTGGTTCGACTACGGCCTGCCGCGCGCGCAGTACTATCTGCCGGAACGGCACGACGGCACCCTGCGGTGTCATTTCCGTCATCGCGCCCACGGCGACCCATTTCTGTGGGTCGGATTGCAGGACATCACGGCGTGGGTGGATTTCACGCTGCTGGCGGAGGCCTCCCGTGAGTGCGGATTTCAGCTGGCCGGCTTTACGACCCAGGCGCACTTTCTGGCCGGCACCGGCATTG
>DATMKO010000300.1:0-3479 GCA_035571175.1 Steroidobacteraceae bacterium
TCGCCCTGCGAGGTGATGTAGTCGATCTTGACCTCGCAATTGTTCTTGGCGCCCCACTCGTTGCAGAGTTTTGTGAAGGTGTTGTTGGCGCCGGGCACCCAATGGTCCCAGACGCCGAGCGCCAGCGATCCGGCGGCGTAACTGTCTTTGACATAGGGCGCGGCAATGGCCGCGACGGAACCGAGCGCCGCGCTTTTGAGGATGTTGCGGCGGGTAGGGGAATTCAGGCGTGTTTGGGTCATCAGGTCCTCCGTTTGGCCGCCATGTTTTTCTAAGTTTATTGGCGTGGTTGAAAACATACTCTGATCGCGGGGAGCCGGCTAGAGGCCGGCTGGGGCTAAGCGCCGCGCTCCCTGCTGCAATATGCGGCAGGGCAGGCGGCACCGGCGTCACCCCCGGCAGGCTTCGCTCATCGGTCTGACCCCGGGTCCCCATCGCGCGAGCGCGAGGAGATGCCCCGCTCTTCGAGCCCGACGCGTTGGCTCAACCCATCCTACGGGCTAAAGACGCGGATGCCCGGCACATAGGCGAGCGAAGCGACGCCGTCCTTCGGACGGCTATGTCCAGGCATGACGAAATCGATCGGACCTCAGCCGCCAATTGCGTTATATAGAAAGTAGCTGGCGCGCCGAGGTGTCACGAGAGACCAGGGCATGTTCGACAGGATTACATTCGACCCGAACATCATGGGCGGGCGGGCGTGCATTCGCGGGATGCGCATCCCGGTATCGGTGATCGTCGGCCAGATCGCCCACGGGGCGACATGGGAGCAGGTACTCGACGGATATCCCGATCTCGAACGCGCGGACATTCAGCAGGCCATCGAGTACGCCGCGTGGCTGACGCACGAGGAAGTCCGAACCGTCTGACCGAGACAGCGGAGAGGTCTTTCCAACCGTAGCCCGGATTGAGCGCAGCGAAATCCGGGTTCAGCAAAGTAGCTCGCGTGGAGCTAAGCGAATGCGCAATTCGTACCACAACTCGGCCCCGGATTTCGCTGCGCTCAATCCGGGCTACGCTTGCTCACTGATGGACATCGAACGTATATTTCTTGCCTTCCGCATCGCGCGCCCAATACCCGTCTTTATCCTGGCCGTGCTCGGGGTACTTTTCCAAATGCTTTTTCAACAGCGCCACCGTATCACCGCCCGCATGCGTTTCGACTTGCGTGCGCGTCACGCCGCCGTCCGGCTTCTGATAAATCCTCCAAATCGAGATCGGCATGGGTAATCCTCTCCGGTTGATTTTCCTCGACTCACTGTAGCGCAATCCCGACTCGGCGCGCACTACTCGTGCAGCGCCTCCAAATGGCACCGGCAACCTTGCGAACGCGGAGCACGCCTCCTACATCGAACAATGGCAAGGCAAGTCGCTGCTACTGCGGCCGGCCATAGGAAACATGCAAATGACTGACTTTGTTTATAAGCGGCCTTTGCCGTTGAGTATCCCGTTGCGCCTTCTGGATTACGCGATTAAGGCCGATACTTATGAGAGCGTGTTGAGCGCGCTTGGTTCGGGCATCCTCGCGGCGGCAAAGCGGATCGACAGAGGTGGCGAGGAAGTCGACGACTACGAAATCGAGATCGTCGAGAACCTTCTTGGCGTGGCGTATGTGACCTGCCAGCAGCAGATCAATGCCATTGTGCATGCGGTGTTGCGCCTGCCGGATGCGCATACAGTGTTGCACTTACCTGAGCACGGCGCGCGTGCGCGCATCCTCCGGGACCATGGTCCGCGCTTCGACAGCAAATACTCAAAGGTCGAAGTCCTATGGGAGCTTGCCAACTATTTCAAGCATCGCGACGAGTGGCCTCGCGACAACTGGACAAACCCTCCGACTAGGACCGAACACACGCTGAGGGTAATTATGGCGGCTGGTCTCAGCGGCGGAAGCGCAGGGGGTAATCTGCGGACGGGAGCGGAAGCGCTCGGAAACACCGATTACAGCGACGTTGAGATGTTTCAAGAAATCATCCGCAGTTGGGCTGCGGAAGTGCGCGAGAATATTCGCGACAAGTTCGGCGGCTAGACTGCCCAACACGCCGGTACTCAGCGAAAGCGCTCGTCTTGTTTCTCTTTGAACTTCCGAGCTCGCTCCCATCCTTCATGCCATTCGGTGCACTCGGTCGAGCGGTTGAGAGGACATTCCTGCGGGGTCAAGCCATCATTAGACGCATTGTTCCCCTTAGCGCGAGCAGGCGACATGTCGAGCCGGAGTTTTCGCTTGCTAGCTTGATCGAGGCCGTTAAGCCACTCTTGCCTTAGCGGGTCACCTTCAGCGTAAGGGCATGCTGCGCTGGCCTTACCGTGATGGAACGCGACACGGCCTAATCGCTCGGCTTCCTGCCGTTGCGCCAAAGCCTCGGATGCCGCGGTGGGGCGCCGAAAGGCGAGCGCGCCCGCTCCATTTTTTGAGGTCCCGGCGGCCTCGGTCCTCCCGCAGTGGGGAAGACAGGAGAAAGGGTGCGCGCCGCATCGCTTTTCGATGCGGCCCGGTGGTGCGCCTCTCGGCGCTCCGCCTCCCTTCTTTTAAGGGAGGAATTTTTGGCGATGCTTCTTGGCTTGGCTTTTCTTGGCGTGGGCAAAACTCGGGTGCGAATCCGCATCGCGAGAACGAAGAGACTCGTCATCGCCGGGCATAGCCGTTCGAAGAACGGCGTCGCTTCGCTCGCCTATGACCCGGCGATCCATGGAGCTTCGTAGAATGCTCATTGGTCAAAATTGCACTCGGCCATTCAGCATGGACCACCGGGTCATTTGTCGCCAAGACGGCGCTTCGCGCCTTTTGCCCGGTGGTGACGAGGGGCGCGCGCAATGCGAACGCTCACAAGCCGAGCAGGTGCGGCAGCCACAGCGAGATCGCCGGAAAATAGGTCACCAGCATCAGCACCAAGAGCATGACGCCGTAGAACGGCCAGATCTTGCGCATCACCTCTTCGATCGTGACCTTTCCCACCGCGCAGCCGACGAACAGGATCGCGCCGACCGGCGGGTGGCACAGCCCGATGCCGAGATTGAGCATCATGATGATGCCGAAATGCACCGGGCTGACGCCGAAATTCATCATCACCGGCAGCAGGATCGGCGTGCAGATCAGGATCGACGGCGCCATGTCGAGGAGGCAGCCGAGCACCAGCAGCATGATGTTGATGAGGAGGAGGATGACGTTCTTGTCGCTGGAAATGGTGAGGAAGAACGCGGTGATCTTCGCCGGCATCTGGGTCAGCGCCATCACGTAACCGACGCTCGATGCGCAGGCGATCAGGGTCAGCACCATGGCGACGGTGCGCAGCGTGCGATGAATGAGTTTTGGCAAATCGCGCCAGCGGTAATCGCGGTAGATGAACATGGTGACCAGGAAGGCCCAGACGCAGGCCACCGCGCCGGCTTCGATTGCCGTGAAAATGCCGCCCAAAATGCCGCCCAAAATGATGCCGAGCGTGATCAGGCCCCACAGAGCGTCGAAGCTGATCTTCACC
>DATMKO010000301.1:0-7246 GCA_035571175.1 Steroidobacteraceae bacterium
AATTTTCCTTCTTCGAATTCCTTGATCGACAGCATGGCGCTGATGCGCTCACCTTCCTGAAGCGGCAGCAGATTGACGATGGGCTTGCCGCGCGAGCCGCGGCTGGCCTGCGGCAGCTGGTAGACCTTGAGCCAGTACAGCTTGCCTCTATCCGAGAAACACAGCAGCGTGTCGTGAGTGTTGGCGACAAACAGCTTGTCGACGAAGTCCTCGTCCTTGACGCTGGTGGCGGCTTTACCGCGGCCGCCGCGGCGCTGCGCTTGGTAGTCCGATACCGGCTGCGCCTTGGCGTAGCCGCCGTGCGACAGCGTCACCACGACATCCTCGGGCGAAATGAGATCTTCGGTCGTGAGATCCTCATGATTGACGAGG
This sequence comes from Steroidobacteraceae bacterium, assembly GCA_035571175.1. Taxonomy (GTDB): domain Bacteria; phylum Pseudomonadota; class Gammaproteobacteria; order Steroidobacterales; family Steroidobacteraceae; genus Bog-1198. The sequence continues at coordinate 373 of DATMKO010000301.1, forward strand.
ATTTCGGTGCGGCGTTTGTCGCCAAACGTCTCGCGGATGTTTTCCAGCTCCATGCGGATCACTTGGAGCAGCCGCTCGGGCCGCGCCAGAATGTCCGACAGATCGCGGATTTGCACCAGCAGTTCCTGGAACTCGGCGACGATTTTGTCCTGTTCAAGTCCCGTGAGCCGGTTGAGGCGCATCTCGAGAATCGCCTGCGCCTGCGTTTCGGTCAGGCTATAACCGCCCGCAGCCAGCCCCAACGCGGCGATTTCTCCATCCGGACGGGTACTGACGGAGCCGGCGCGTTCCAGCATCTGCGGCACCGCGCCTGCGGCCCATGGCCGCGACATCAATGCCACTTTGGCCTCCGCCGGCGACGGCGAGGCCTTGATGGCCGCAATGATGTCGTCGATGTTGGCCAGTGCGATTGCCAGGCCTTCCAAAATGTGGCCGCGCTCGCGCGCCTTGCGCAGCTCGTACACGGTACGCCGGGTGACGACTTCGCGGCGATGGCGCAGGAAGGCATCCAGCATCTCCTTCAAACTGAGCAGTCGCGGTTGGCCATCGACCAACGCCACCATGTTGATGCCGAACACCTGTTCCATGGTGGTTTGCGCATAGAGATTGTTGAGCAGAATCTCAGGCACTTCCCCGCGCTTCAGTTCGATCACCACGCGCATGCCGTCTTTGTCCGACTCGTCGCGCAAACCGTCCGAGGCGATGCCGTCGATGAGCTTGTCACGCACCAGATCGGCGATTCGCTCGATCAAGCGGGCCTTGTTCACCTGATACGGCAATTCGGTGATGATGATCGCCTGCCGGTCACCCTTGCCCACATCCTCGATGTGCGTACGCGCGCGCACATGCAGGCGGCCACGGCCGGTCTTGTACGCTGCGACGATTTCCTGGGCGCCGTTGATGAATCCCGCCGTCGGAAAGTCGGGACCCGGAACAATCTGCATCAGCTGCCCGAGGGTGATCTCCGGATTTTCAATCAGCGCGATGCATGCGGTGATGATTTCGGTCAGATTGTGCGGCGGAATATTCGTCGCCATGCCCACGGCGATTCCCGAAGAGCCATTGATCAATAGATTCGGGATGCGCGCCGGCAATACCGCGGGTTCGCTTTCGGATTCGTCGTAGTTTGGATTGAAATCTACCGTTTCCTTGTCGATGTCGGCCAGCAGCTCGCCGGCGAGTCTCGACATGCGCACTTCCGTATAGCGCATCGCCGCCGGCGGATCGCCGTCCACGGAACCGAAATTTCCCTGACCGTCGACCAGCAGGTAGCGCATCGAGAAATCCTGCGCCATGCGCACGATCGCGTCGTACACCGATGCATCGCCGTGAGGGTGATACTTGCCGATGACGTCGCCGACGACGCGCGCGGATTTCTTATAGGCCCTGTTCCAGTCATTCGCCAGCTCGCGCATGGCGTACAGCACGCGCCGATGCACCGGCTTCAGGCCATCGCGGACGTCCGGCAATGCGCGGCCCACGATCACGCTCATGGCGTAGTCCAGGTAGGATTTGCGCATCTCGTCTTCGAGATTTACGGGCAATATTTCGCGTGCGATCTCGGCCATTTGCGAGAGTCCGGTGAGCCCTCAGGCTACAATTTAAGCGGGTTTAAAGGAGGCGAGACATGGTCTCAACATGGGGGAATTCTAGCACATATCCAGAGGGGTCTTAAGCCTACCGCGCGGGATTTGCCGATATACTTGCGGCATGCAGATTGCCGCTGATTTACGCATCGAGGTCCGCTGGGTTGCACCCATGACGGCACGAAATGAGGTGCTTGAGGATCATTCGCTGCTGGTTCGCAACGGTCGAATTCTCGAGATTTTGCCGACCCCCATTGCGATCGAGCGCTACTCCGCAGCCGTAGTGCTGCAACGGGCTTCGCACCTGCTCATGCCCGGCATGGTGAACGTCCACGCGGATGCCGCCTTGCTGCTATTTCGCGGCCTCGATTCACAAACGGCGGTCGCATCGAGCTCGGCGGAGTCAAGCCGCGACGGCACTTTGGCGGCCATCGCCGAAATGCTCCACTCCGGGATCACGTGCTTTGCGGATCGCAACTTTTATCCCGAGGAGACGGCACGCGCGGCCGGTGGGCAGGGGATGCGGGCGATGGTCGGCATGCCGGTGGCCGCAGCAGTAACGCCCTGGGGAAAAACCGCGGCGCAATCCTTGACCCGCTCACTGAAGCTGCGCGATGAATATCGAGGACATCCACTGATCTCGACCGCGTTTGCCGTGCACGACGGTAACGGCTTGGACGACGAGGCCTTCTCGCACCTCGCGACCCTGGCGGATGAGCTGGATGCCGGCATCACCATCGAACTGCACCAATCGGACGGCGAAATCCGCGCCTGCATCGCAAAATTTGGCGTACGCCCGATCGAGCGCATGTGGAATCTGGGCCTGCTCACCCCGGCGCTCAACGCCGTGCATATGACGCACGCCACCGCGGCGGATATCGATCTGGCGCAGCGCATGGGAATTGCCATCAGCCTGTGCCCACAGGCGAATCTGAAATCCGGCAATGCATTGCCCCCGGCCGGCGCATTTGCCGCCGCGGGCATTCGCACAGGGCTCGGCAGCGCAGGCGCTGAATCGCTGAGTCAAGGCATTTGGGGGGAAATGAGGCTGATTGCGCTGTTGGCGCACGCCGCCGGCAGCGGCGGTGCCAGGTTGAACGCGTGGGATGTGCTGCACATGGCGACGCGCGGTGGCGCTGCGGTTCTCGGCTTGGACGGTGAGGTGGGCACGCTCGAAGCCGGCAAATGGGCGGATTTGGCCTGCATCGATCTTTCCGGTCCGGGTACTCAACCGCCGCACGCGCCGCTCGAGCAAATGGTGTTCAACGGCGGCCGCGACATCGTAAGCGATGTCTGGGTGGCGGGCCGGCAACTGCTTCTGGATGGGAATCTGACGCGCCTGGAATGGTCCGGCGTCGCCGCGCGATCCCAAGCACTCGCTGCACGAATGAATTCGGGACGGTGACACATGCATGCTTCGCGAAATGTTGATGAGGCTGAGCTTGCGAAATTTTCGGCGTTGGCGCAGAGCTGGTGGGATCCCGCCGGCCCGTCCAAGCCCCTGCACGAACTGAATCCGCTGCGCCTGCGCTACATCCAGCGCGCCGTTGAACTCAAAGGCGCTGCCGCTCTGGATGTGGGCTGCGGCGGCGGCATCCTCAGCGAGGCGCTGGCGCGCGCCGGCGCACGGGTGCTCGGGATTGATCTATCGCAAGCAGTGCTCGATGTGGCGGAGCTGCATGCGCTCGAGGGCAAGATCGAAGTGCAGTACAAGTCGATAGCCGCAGAGCAGTTGGCGATAGAGCAGCCTGCCGCGTTCGATCTGGTGACTTGCATGGAGTTGCTCGAACACGTTCCGGACCCGGCGGCGACGGTGGCAGCGCTGGCGGCGCTGGTCAAACCCGGCGGGGATGTCGTGGTTTCCACTCTGAATCGCAAACCGCTGGCTTTTGCCGTTGCCATCATCGGCGCGGAATACATCACGCGGATATTGCCGCGGGGTACGCATGAATATTTGAAATTCATACGACCCTCGGAGCTGGCCCGATGGGGGCGCGAGGCAGGCCTCGAGCTCATCGACCTGACCGGGATCACTTACAATCCACTGACGCGATCATTTCGACTTTCACCGAATACCGACATCAACTACCTTGCACACTTCAAACGTCCCGCAAGCTGACCCGGCGCCCACCGTGCGGGCGGTGTTGTTCGATCTGGACGGCACGCTGCTCGATACCGCGCCGGACATGGTCGGCGCTTTGAACGCACTGCGCCGCGAACAAGCGCTTGCCGCAATGCCCTATGAAGCAGTCCGTGGCGGCGTGAGTCATGGCGCCGCGCGCGTCGTCAGAATCGGATTTCCTGACGCAGATCCGCAAAGTCTTGCGTCCCTGCAGCGGCGCTTCTTGGAGATTTACCGCGGCGCACTGAGTCGCGGAACGCGGCTGTTTCCCGGCATGGGGCAAGTATTGGAGACGCTCACGGCCTGGGGCATCAAGGCCGGCATCGTCACCAACAAGGCGGCATGGCTCACGGAGCCCTTGCTCGAGGAGTTGGGACTGCGCGCGCGCTTCGCCTGCGTGGTCAGCGGCGATACCCTCACGGAAAAAAAGCCCCATCCCCTGCCCTTGCTGCACGCAGCTGCGCTCGCCGGCGCGGCGCCAGGGGATTGCATTTATGTCGGCGATGCGGAGCGCGACGTGCAGGCCGCGCACGCGGCCGGCATGCCCGCTCTGGTGGCAAACTATGGTTACGTGCTGCCCGGCGAGGACCCCGCCGCCTGGGGTGGCGACGCCTATTTGAATGCGCCCATGGACCTTTTGGACTGGCTGACGACCATGAGAATGCGCAGCGGCGAGATAGCATGACTGACAGTGTTTGGCTGGCGTGGGTCCTGGGCGCAGGTTTAGGCGCCGTGCTCGGCGCTCTGGCGGCGCTCTTATGGCGCGCACGGCGCGAACAGGCCTTGCGCATCGATGCCGAGCTGCTGCGCGGCCGTCTCAAGACCGAGGAGGCTTTAAGCGCGGAACGCGAGCAGGCGCTGGCCCGCGCGCGCGACCAACTGCAAGCCGTATTCGGCGAACTCGCCCGCGACAGTCTGCAGAGCAACAGCGAGGTTTTTCTGCAGCTGGCGCGGGAAAGACTGACTCGGCAACAACTGGACGCCTCGCAGGCACTGAAGGAACGCGAATCCGCCATTGAAGCCTTGGTGAAACCCATTCGCGATGCCTTGGCCAAAACCGAGGCCCAGATTCAATCGATCGAGCGCGATCGCATCGACTCATTCGCGACCATCCGAGCTCAGATGGAGGTATTGGCGAGCGGCCAGAGCACTCTGTCGCGCGAAACCCGCAACCTGGTCACGGCTCTGCGCCGCCCAGATGTGCGCGGACAATGGGGCGAGATTACGCTGCGCCGGCTGGTCGAACTGTCCGGCATGACCGCGCATGTCGACTTCACCGAACAGCCGCATCGCAATACCGACTCAGGCGCCATACGACCCGACATGATTGTGCACATGCCGGAGCGGCGCGACATCGTGGTCGACGTCAAGACGCCGCTCGATGCCTATCTTGCGGCGGTGGAGGCCCAGGATGACGAACAGCGCAGCGCGCAGCTGCGCCGTCATGCGCAAATCGTCGGATTGAGGGTGCGCGAGCTGTCCTCGAAGCAGTATTGGTCGCAGTTCGAACGCAGTCCGGATTTCGTCGTCTTGTTCCTGCCGGGAGACCAATTCCTTAGCGCAGCGCTGCAGGAAAATCCGGGCCTGATCGACGATTCGATGCGTCAGAACGTCATGCTGGCGACGCCGACCAGTTTGGTTGCGCTATTGAAAGCCGTCTCGTATGGATGGAAGCAAACGGTACTTGCCGCGAATGCCGAGGAGGTTCGCCGCCTCGGCGAGGAGCTGTACAAGCGCTTGGCGGTATTCGGCGAACATCTCGGCAAATTGGGCAAGTCCCTCGGCAGCAGCGTCGAGGCCTTCAATCGCGCGGTGGGCTCGTTGGAGCAGCAGGTACTGCCGTCGGCACGCCGTTTTCCCGAGCTTGGGCTGCGCGTGAATCGCGACATCGATCCGATCGAGCCGATCGCGGACCTCGCCCGCAAACCGCGCGCGCCGGCCACCGAGAGCGACTCTGCCGATGAAACAAGCGACGACGAATCTTGATGCAAGTTATCGCGCGCGCGCGATACCCGTGGGCTCGGCACGACATTGGAGCTGGCTGTTTGCAAGTCCCGAATCCCGCGCGCCGCTGCTCGGCGTCTACGCGCTGCTTGCGGAATGGAGCGCCTTGATGGATCCGGCCAGTGAAATGAGCGCCGCGCGTATCAAGCTGGCGTGGTGGCAGGAAGAGATGCGCCGCTTGACCGCGCGGGCGCCCGTCCATCCCATCGGCGCGTACTTGACGTCGCTGCCGCGCGCCGCGCAGGTGGATTTCGCGCCGTTGCAGCGGAGCATCGATGCTGCCGCCGCCGAAGTGGATGGCGCTCCGCTGGAACGCGGCGCCGAGCTCGCGCCGCACGCCCATGCGCTGCGCGCCGTTCCCCTGGAGGTCGCGTCGCGGCTCGCCGCCGAAGGCTTCGATGAGGCGGGCTTGAGTCAATGTGCCGAGGCACTGGCCGAAGCCGAACATTTATCAAGGTTGGTTGCAGACTATCGGCGCGCAGCTCGCGCCGGCCGGGTGCCGTTCGCGGTGGATGAGCTCATGGCGGCTGGTATCGATAACGCCGATTTAGCAGCCGATCAACCGCCGGCGCGCCTCGAAAATTACCTTGGACTCCTGCGTGAACGCGCCGCGCGTCGATATGAACTCGCTGCCCTTGCCCTGCCGCGCGGTCAGAGGAGTCAGCAGCGCCATTTGCTGGTGCTGGCGGCGCTCGGGCTCAAACATCTGCGGCAACGCTCGCCAACCCGGAAAACTTGGGGTCCACAGGATATGCTGCTCGCGTGGAGCACGGCGCGCCGCGCCGGCCATTACACCTAAGTCCGTCCCATGGTCCCCAAACAATTCATCGCCCATCCCGACTTGCTTTCCGGCCGCGTGATATTGATCACCGGCGCTGGCAGCGGACTCGGCCGCGCGCTCGCGATCGAATGCGCGCGCGCTGGCGCCGCCGTCATTCTGTCGGGACGCAATCTGCCCAAGCTCGAGCGGGTGTACGATGAAATTGCGGCGCTGGCCGCCGCGACGCCGGCAATCGCGATACTCGATCTCGCGCTCGCGACTGCCGTGGATTACGACGCGCTGGCGCGGGTCATCGGCGCCGAGTTCGGCAAACTGGACGGCGTGGTGCACGCCGCGGCGCAGCTCGGCGATCGTACGCCGCTCGAGCAATATGATGTACCC
>DATMKO010000302.1:0-2633 GCA_035571175.1 Steroidobacteraceae bacterium
GAATTTCAACCTCAACGGAGACAATCTCCACGACACCGAGTCCGGCTTCAAGAGCCGGGCAAATTTGACCTGGCACATCACGCCGGATGTCATGGCTTATTACACCTACTCGCAAGGCTTTCGCCCGGGCGGCTTCAACCAGAACGGCGGCGCGGCCCATGCCCCCGGTCCCAATGGCGTGGATCAGTACTTGCTGAGCTCAGCATACGTCTCGGATAAGGTGATCAACAACGAGTTGGGCTGGAAGACGGAATGGTGGGATCACCGCCTGCAGTGGAACGGGGCAATCTATCAGGAGAACTGGGACAACGTGCAAGTGCCGTTTTTCGATCCCGGCGTGGTCGGCAATATTTTCTACAACACCAACGGTCAGAACTTCCGTATCCGGGGTATCGAGACTTCCTTGGTGGCCCGGGTCACGAGCGGGCTGACGCTGCGGGGTGCGGGATCCTGGAACCAGAGCGAGCAGACGAATTCGCCGGCGCTGATCGACAACAATCCCGCCGACAACATCCCCGGCGGCAATTTCGGCAAACCGATCACGCAAGCCTGCACCGTTGCCGCCGGCGTGGTCACTGGCTGCTCGCCCGTCCCCAACCCGTACGGGCCCGTTGGCGGCCCGGCCGCCAACGCACCGCCGCTACAGTTCAGCCTGCATGCACGCTATGAGTGGGCCATCATGGGGTACGCGCCCTTCGTGCAAGTGGACACCACCCACAGCGGCCATTCGTACACGCAGGCGGGTGCGAATCCCACGTTTGCACTGGGCGGAGCCCTCTCGACCTCCAGAGGCCGATTCGAGAATCCCGCTTACTCGACTGTCGACGCGTCAGCGGGCGTCGCAAAAGATAATTGGATCTTCACCGCGTTCGGGCAAAACCTCGCGAACTCGAACGCCAGCACGTTCATCAGCGCCGATCAGTTCATCATCGCACAGACACCGCTGCGGCCGCGGGTCATCGGCGGCTCGTTCGCGTACAAGTTTTGAGAACTGAATCGCGCGCGCAGGGTCAGCGCTGCCGGCTCTGCCAATTGGGCGCCGCGTAGAACGGCGCGTCATCCGGCGGCAGCATCCCCTGCCCCAGTATGTGGTCCGCGGCTTTCTCAGCCAGCATGATGGTGGGCGCGTTCAGATTCCCGGTGGTGATCGAGGGCATGATGGAGGAATCCACCACCCGCAGGCCTTCCACTCCATAGACTCGGGTTTGCGGATCCACCACCGCCATGGGATCCTGCGCACCTCCCATCTTGCAGGTACACGACGGGTGATAAGCGGTCTCGATCTTGGTGCGGATGAACTGGTCGATTTGCGCATCGGTCTGCACATCTTTGCCCGGTTGAATCTCGCGCCCGCGGTACCGGTCGAATGCCGGTTGCGCGAATATCTCGCGGGTCAGGCGCACGCAGGCGCGCATTTCGGTCCAGTCGTCGGGCTGGCTCAGGTAGTTGAACAAAATGCGCGGTTTGTCGAGCGGATTGGCCGATGCCAGGCGCACCCAACCGCGGCTCTTGGAACGCATCGGCCCGACGTGCGCTTGAAAACCATGTTCGCGCGCCAGCGACGAACCGTCGTAGGCCACCGCCATGGGCAGAAAGTGATACTGGATGTCGGGATGCTCAATGCCGGCGCGGCTGCGAATGAAGCCGCAGGTCTCGAAGTGATTGGTTGCGCCCAGACCGTCTTTGCGCAGCAGCCAACGCGCGCCGATCAACATGCGGCTCCACAGGTTGAGCGATGAATACAGGCTCACCGGCTCTTTGCAAGCCACTTGAAAATAAAATTCGAGATGATCCTGCAGATTCTCGCCGACGCCGGGCAATTCCTGAATCACCGGAATGCCGTGTTCGCGAAGTTCCGCCGCCGGCCCCAACCCTGACAGCTTCAACAATTGCGGCGAGTTGATGGGACCGCCGCACAGGATCATTTCCCCGCCCACCCGCGCCATATGGGTTTGGCCGCCATGGCGGTACTCCAATCCCGTGACGCGCCGGCCGGCGAACACGATGCGCGTTGCCAGCGCGTGCGTCAGCACCTTGAGGTTGGCGCGCCGCATTGCCGGCCGCAAATACGCGTTCGCGGCGCTGCAGCGCCTGCCGCCGCCAACTGTCATGTCCATGCGGCCAAAACCTTCCTGCTGCGCGCCGTTGACGTCCGCGGTGCTGGGATAGCCGGCCTCGGCAGCGGCTGCAAGCCACGCCGCATGCAACGGATTGCTGAGCGAACCATAGCGAGTCGCAAGTTTGCCGCCATCGCCCCGGTACGCATCGCCGCCTTCCTGGCGTGTTTCCGAGCGCTTGAAGTACGGTAGCACATCGCGGTACGCCCACCCGGTCGCACCCTCCCGCTGCCAGCGGTCAAAGTCCAGAGGACTGCCGCGGATGTACACCAAGCCATTGATCGATGATGAGCCGCCCAGAACCTTGCCGCGCGGCGTGTGCATGCGCCGGCCGTTCAAATGCGGTTCGGGTTCGGTTTGATAGAACCAGTTGTAGCGCGGATTGTTCATGGGAATCGACAGCGCGGAGGGCATCTGAATGAATATCGACCGGTCCGATCCTCCGAACTCCAGCAGCAGCACCCGGCGCTGCAAGTCGGCGCTCAAGCGGTCCGCGAGCACGCAGCCGGCGGAGCC